>NZ_BAAAPH010000014.1:201040-217611 GCF_039531045.1 Kribbella hippodromi
GTCGGTGTCGGTGTCGGCGTCGGTGTCGGTGTCGGCGTCGGCGTCGGCGTCGGTGTCGGCGGGATCAGTGTCTGCATCCGCCTGTCCGCTCGCGGCCTTCTCGGCGCGATCGGCGTCTGGGTCATCGCGCTCAGACGGCTCGGCTGCGTCAACGCGGTCAGGCATCTCGTCGGCACGATCCGCGTCGGCACCTGCGCGATTGCCGTCGGCCTGTTCGTCAGCGCGATCTGCATCCGCAGCGCGATCTTCATCCGCGCGTCCGCTCGCCGCATCCTCATCAGCGCGCGCCACGCCTCCGCCGTCTGCCTCGTCGTCGGCATGATCTGCCTCCGTGGCGTCGCTCGCGGCGGTCTCAACGTGGGCGGCATCCGCGCCTTCGCCGTCAGCACCCGCACCTTCGCGGTCAGCACCCGCGGCGACGTGACCCGCTCCTGTGGCTTCGCTTGCGGTGCTCTCAACGTGGGCGGCATCCGCGCTGTCAGCTTCCGCGGCTACGTGATCCGTGTCCGTGGCTTCGCTGTCGGCCTGTTCGCCGGCGCGATCCGTGTCCGTGGCCTCGCTGTCGGCCTGTTCACCGGCGCGATCCGCGTCCGTGGCTTCGCTGTCGGCCTGTTCGTCGGGGTGATGCGTGTCTGTGGCTTCGTTGGCGGTTTGTTCGTGGGTGCGGTCGGTGTCTGTGCCTTTGCGTGCGGCGTCCTCGTCAGCGCGGTCCGTGCCTTCGGTTGCGGCATTCTCGTCGGGCCGGGTCGTGCCTTCGGTTGCAGTGTTCTTGGCAGGCTGGCCCGTGGCTTTGTCGTCGGTGTCCTCGGAGGCGTGGTCTGCGTCCGGGGATTGGGTGTTGGGTTCTTCGGTTGGTTCGAGGGTGGCGGGCTGATGGGGTCGTACATGAGACTCGTCGTCGGCGCGCTCACTAGTTGGTGCAGGTGCGGTCGGTTCGGTCGGGCTTGTGGTGGCCGGTTGTGCGGGGTCGGCTGCAGGATCGTGCGCTACCTGGGGGTTGGAAGGTGCGTCCTCGGCGGTTTTGCTCTCAGGTAGGGCGTCCGCTGCCTCGTTGTTGGGCGCGGCCGGGGAGTTGGTGTCTTCCGGGGCTGCGTCTGCCGGGTGAAGGTTCGCCGAGTTGGGGACATCGGTGTTCGACTCGTCAGCGCTGTCGGGGCTGTCACCGTTTGCCTCGCGGTGCTTGGCCGCTGAGTTGTCGACCGCACCAGCGTCGGCGTCGGTCTCGGCGGCGTCCTGGTCCGCGGCATCTTCAGACGTAGCAGGCCGGCGCGCGCCGCTGTCATCCGCAGCGGCATTTTCGGACCTAGCAGGCTCGTACGCAGTGCTCTCGTCCGCAGTGGCATTTTCAGGCGTGGCGGGCTCGTGTGCGGTGCTCTCGTCGAGGTCGTCGGGTGTGGTGCTCTTGTGCGCGGTGTTCTCGTCTGCGGTGGGTTCGGCGGGCGTGTCTTCGTACGCGGCGCGTTCACCTACGGCGCCGTCGTACGCGACATCCTCAAGCTCAGCTTCGGGCGTGGCTGGCTCGGCCGGTGGTTGGTTGCGGGAGGTGTTCTCGGGTGGGGTGTTCGGGTGCGAGGTGTTGGTGGAGGTTGCGTGGGAGTTGGAGCTCTCGTTGTCCGTCGAGGGGTTGCGTGGCAGGTCTGCGTTCGAGGCTGAGAGGGCGGCACCAGGCGTACCCGTACCCGACGTACTTGTACCTGACGTGCTCGTGTCTGGGGAGGTTGTCGTGGAGGGTGCTTCGTTTGGGTTTGTGGGTTGGCCGGTGATGGGGGTGGTGTTGGTCAGGTGGGCGGGTGGGGCGCCGAGGGTGGGGCGTTGGGGCGGGGTGGGGATGGATTGCTGGAGTTCGCGTTTCCAGGCGAGGCTGATGACCGGGAGTTCGGTGGTGCGTTCGGCGGCGTCTTCGTCGTAGGCGGTGGGGGGCTGGAGCGGGAGGCCCAGGGCGTCGGGGCTTGGCTTGAGGGTTGCGGCCGCCGAATCCAGCGGGTCCGGGTCGAGCGCCGACGGGTGGACGGCCGCAGACGAAGCGGGCGCCGCAGGCGAGGCGGGCGCGGGCGGGTGGTGCAGGAGGTGGGGGGTTTCTTCGGCGTAGGGGGTGGATTCTGGGGTTGCCGATGGGCCTTGGCCGGCGGGGCCTGAGTCCAGGCTGGCGCCGGCGGGTTCTACGTGCGGGTTGGTGGCGGGTTCGAGGGTGCCTTCGAGCCAGCGTTGCTTCAGGAGAGGGCGGAGGATCTTGCCGCCGGGGGTGGTGGGGAAATCGCGGCGCGGGACGCCGACCACCTCGGCCTGCAGGCCCAGGCGGGTTTGGACGAGGCTGCGGATGGCCTGGTCCATGCCGGGGATGGAGCCGGGGGTCAGGGCGTAGAAGATGACCAGGCGGTCGGTGCCGGACTCCTCGTGCGGCACGCCGCAAGCGGCGACCAGGCCCGGTTCGGCGCCGACGACCGTGGCGGCGACTGCCTCGATGTCGTGGGCGTGGTGGAGTTTGCCGGACATGATGATGCGTTCGCTGTCCCGGCCGGTGATGACTACCTGGCCGCCGGTGATGAAGCCCTGATCGCCGGTGGCGAGCCACTTGCGGGCCGGCCAGTTGCCGACCGGGAAGGCGGCGCGGTCGGCGTCGAGGTTGCCGAGGTACCCGGGGGTGACCCGCGCGGACGCGACCTGCAGCTGGCCGATGCGGCCTTCGGGGAGGACGGCGCCGTTGGGTGCGACGATGCGTACGGTCGTGCCGGGCGCGGGCGCTCCGACCGAGACCAAGCTCAGTACGCCAGGCGCGTCCGTACGCGGCTTGCCGGGTCGTGCGACCGCGACCTTGCCGGCGGAAGGGCGCTGGTCGACCCACTCGACGACGCCGGTCGGAGGGATGCGTACGCGGTGTACGTTCGGCGTCAGTCCGGGCCGGGCGAAGGTGATTCCGGTGACTGTCTCGGTCATGCCCCACGCCGCGACGAACGTCTCCGGGACGACCCCGAACCGGTTCGTGACCCGCAGGAACTCCGACATCACCGGCACGGTGATCTGCTCGCCGCCGCTGACCAGACTGCGCAGCGCGGACAGGTCCCAATGCCGGTCCGGCTCCCCGGCGATGGCGGCGGTCGCGAGCCGGTACCCGAAGTTCGGCGACCAGGAATGGTTCACGCGGTGCTGGTCCATCAGGTCCAGCCAACGGAGCGGGTTCTCGAGGACCCACTCGGTGTTCACGTGGATGTTGGTGCATCCGGTGAACACGGGCAGCAGGTGGTACAGCAGGAACGCGCCGCTCCGGTCGAGCGGCAGCCAGTTCAGCGTGGTCTGACCGGGACGGACCGGCAGCATCGCGGGCGTACCGGCGGCGAACTCGACGAGACCGCGGTGCGTGAGCTGCACGATCTTCGGCGTACCGCTCGAACCCGACGACATCATCAGGACGGCGATGTCGTCCGCGGCCGGCCGGTGGAAGTCGGAGGTCGGTTCGTGGCCGGCCATCGCGTCCGGGTCGAGGACCGGGAGGCCGAGGTCGTTCGGCAGGTCGGACGGGCGGCCGATCAGCACCGTCCAGCCGAGCAGGTCGGTGATCCGGCGGAGCCGTTCGCGGCCCTCCTCGGTCCGGTCGCCGCCCGGGTTCGGCGCGACCAGCAGCGGGCGGATGCCGCCGAGCGTGCAGGCCCAGAACGCGGCGAAGAAACCGACCGGTTCGGTGCAGTGCACGACCGCGGGGTCGCCGGCGCGGACGCCGTTCGCGCGCAACCCCGCCAGGATCCGCGCGGCGAGCTCGAGCAAGGTCGGGAAGTCGAGCTTCGTCTCGCGACCGTCCGGGCCGATCTCGACCACCCCGGCGGCGCCGAAGTCACGCGCCGCCCGGAGCAGCGCGCTCGGCAGGTCGCGCGGGTACCCGGCGGGAATCATCAACGCCGGCCCGGTGGAGATCGCCGGCCGGTCCGCACCGCTTCTCACGCCGATGCCACCACCAGCGGACGGGATGCGCCGACGCGGACCGAGGCGGTCCAGGTGCGGGCTGCACAGGCGCCGGCCGGTTGGCGACCCACGGACACGTGCCTCCCCAACTGGACGGAGCGGATACAGGGCATACCCGCCTCACTTCACACCGACAGCAGCCCCGTTTTCCATCTGCGTTTCATCTGCCGGACAACGTCATGACCAGGTGCACCCGGTGGTCATCGCGCCGACCGACAGCCGTGAACCCTACCAGCCGCAACCCGCCCTGGAGGAGTCCGTTCCCGGCAGCCGATGGTTAAGAATCCGGCTACCACCACCCTGGTTCCAACGAGTGACGGCCGGTTCCGATACGGCCGGCGGCAAACGCACATGTCAGGGCGGTGGCGGTGCCGTGTCAGGACGGTCGGTGAGCGTGGTCCTCGTCAGCAACGAGCAGTCGATCCGAGGAGTACGAAAGATGTCGATCCAGTCCCGGGAAACCATCGTCGCGGCGGACCTGCAGCAGGCGGCCGAGGAGTTCGTCGCCGCCGGGTTCGGCAGTCTGGAGCTGCGGGTCCAGGACGGTCCGGACGTGTGGTGCGGTGCCGCCGGAGTACGTGAGCTCGGTACGACCGAACTGCCGCCGCCGGCCGGACTGGTCCGCGTCGGCAGCGTGACCAAGACCTTCGTGGCAACCATCGTGCTGCAACTCGTAGCCGAGGACCGGCTCACACTGGACACGTCCGTGGCCGAGCACCTGCCCCGGTTCGAGCTGGACCCGCGGATCACGGTACGGATGCTGCTGGACCACACCAGCGGCCTGTTCAACTACACCGGCGAGTACTACCCGGACGGTACGGTCGTACCGGGACTGCCCGCGACCGGTGCGGACTGGGCCAACCACCGGCTGGACAGCTACACGCCGGACGCACTGGTCGAGTTCGCTCTGTCCAAGCCGGCCCGCTTCGAGCCTGGCACCGAGTGGAGCTACGCGAACACCAACTACACCGTCGCCGCACTACTGATCGAGGCGATCACCGGCCGTACGTTCGCCGCCGAGCTGGACAGCCGCATCATCCAGCCGCTCGGTCTGACCAGCACCATCGAACCAGGCGACCGAGTGGACCTCCCCGGACCGCACTCGCACGGCTACTTCCGCTACCAGGACGGCGAGGAGTCGAAGCTGGTCGACGTGACCGAGCAGAACCCGTCGCTGCTGTTCGCCGCCGGCAGCATGCTCTCCACCAGCCAGGACCTGCAGGTGTTCATGTCCGCACTGCAGAGCGGCAAGCTACTGCCTGCGGACCTGCTCGAGCAGATGCGTACGCCGCAACCGCTCAGCGGGCCGCTGAACTACGCGCTCGGACTGTTCGCCCAGGACACCGGGACCGAGACCATCTACCACCACAACGGCAGCGCCCCTGGCGGGTACGGCGCGCTGATGTACAGCAGCGCCGACGGCACCAGGACCCTGACGGCCGCGATCACCATGGGCGACGCCGACGTGAACATCCTCGAGGTCTTCCCGCCGGCCCTGGACCGGCTGGTGCAGGCGGTCTTCACACCCATGCGAGTCGCATAGGCTGGTTCGGTGAGTTCTGTCGAGCCGGGGATGGCCCTGTTCCGGGTGGTGCGGTACTGGTCGCGCCGATGGACCGGAGCGGGGCAGGCGGTCGATGCCGAGCGCGGTCGCGACGTGATGGTGACCGAGGCGGTCGCCGGCCTGCAGGGAGACGGCGGCGCGACCGTGAACCAGGTGGCCGACGAGCTCGGGATCGATCAGTCCGGGGCGAGCCGGTTCCTCGCGCAAGCGGTCGAGCGCGGGTACCTGCGCAAGGTCCCCTCCCCCACCGACGCCCGGCAGCGGAACCTGCTCGTGACGGCGAAGGGCGCCAAGATGCTCGCCGCGGCCCACCGCTGGCAGGAGGAGGTCTTCGCCGACCTCACCGCCGACTGGGACACCGAGGATGTGCAGCGCTTCCAGGACTACCTCCAGCGGTTCCTGGAGGCCCAGCAACGACGCCGCTGACACGCGAGCGTCCTGCTCGACAAAGACGGCCGGCCAACGCGGACCGAACCTCATCAGCGACAGCCGAAGGCCCGGACCGAATGCTTTTCGGTCCGGGCCGTCCGGAGTGATACGGTCATGCCTCGCGGGCTGTTAGCTCAGTTGGTTAGAGCACCTCGTTTACACCGAGGGGGTCGGGGGTTCGAGTCCCTCACAGCCCACCCACCGGCTCCACTTCCGCGCGCTCCACGCCTGCCTCGGCGTCGATCCGCAGCGCCCGGACCAGGCTGCGGTAGAGCTCGCTGGTCGCGAGCAGTTCCTGATGCGTACCACGCGCCGCGATCCGGCCCTCCTCCATCACCACGATCTCGTCCGCGTCGATGACCGTGGACAAGCGGTGCGCGATGGTCACCACGGTCGCGTTCGCGGCATGACGGCGTACGGCGTCGTGGATCGCGGTCTCGGTCAATCCATCGACCTGTGCGGTGGCCTCGTCGAGCAGCAGTACATCGGGGTCGGCCAGCAATGCGCGGGCCAACGCGATGCGCTGCCGCTGCCCGCCGGAAACCGAGCTGTCCGACAGCGGCGTGTCCAGGCCGTTGGGCAGGGCCAGCACGGTCTCGCGCAACCGGATCTGATCCAGCACGTCGAGGATCTGCTGCTCGGTGACCTCGGCGTTGAGGAAGGTCAGGTTGTCCCGGATCGTCCCTGGTACGACAGGCGTTTCCTGCTCCACGTACGCGAGCCGGCGGCGTACTTCGGGCAGCCCAACTTCCGCGTACGGCACGCCCTGGAGCAGGAGCTGTCCCGACTGTGGATTGAGGAAGCCGAGCAACAACGAGAACACCGTGGTTTTGCCCGCACCGGACGGGCCGACCAGCGCCAGATGACCGCGGGAAGGAATCCGCAGCTCGAGATCACGCACCGCCGGTTCACCGGCCGGGTCATACCCAGCCGTCACCGACCGCAACTCCATCACCGCGCCGCCACCGCCTCGAACCGCGGACGACACGCCAGCGCCGACCGGGGTGTCCTCCTGTTCGAGCTGTTCAAGCTCGCGGATCCGCCCCGCCGCGGCCAGCCCCGACTGAAACGCCGTCAGATTCTCGCTGAGCGTCGACACCGGCTCCAGCAGCACGAACGCGTACAGCAGGAACGCGACCAGCGTCGAAACAGTCATCTCCCCCTCGGACACCCGCCACGCCCCGACGCCGAGGATCACGATGATCGCCGCCTGAATACCGCCGCCCGCCACCGTCCACACCATCGCCTCGCGCCGCACCGCGCGCACACTCTCGTCCCGCGACGCCAGCGCGTGCCCGGTCAACCGATCCAGCTGCCGCTGCTCCGAGCCGGCTGCCTTCACCGTCTTGATCGCGCGCAGGTTCCCTTCCAGCTCCGCCCCGAGCGACCCGAGCGCGGCCTGGGACCGGCTCTGCGCCCGGCCGATCTCAGGCATCAGCACGATCGAAACCGCCGCGACCACAGCGACCGCCGCCACGGTGGCCAGCACCAGGACCACGTCCAGGATCGCCATCATCACGAGCGTGCCGATCAGCAGCGCGGTGCCGTTGATGATCCCGACCACACTGCTCGACGCCGCCTCCCGCAGCAGCACCGAGTCCGAGGTGACGCGGGTGACCAGCTCCCCCGCCGGGCGGCGCAGCAGCGGGAACACCCGGGCCCGCATGAACCGGGTCAGCATGCCCTGCCGGGCCTCGTACACGATCCGCTCCGCCAGCGTGCCGAGCATCACCCACTGCCACCAGCCGATCGCGCCGCCCACCACGAGCAGGACGACCAGCACCAGCACCGGGTTCAGCAGCGAGCCGCCTCCGGCCAGCGCGTCCAGGACCGATCGGGTCGCGAGTGGGCTGGCCAGCTGCGACGCCGACGTCACCAGCGCGAGCACCAGGGACAGGATCAGCGCCGGCAAGTGCGGGCGGGCATAGGACCACAAGAGCGAGATTCGGCCCGGCTCGGGTCCGGAAGACTGAGGCACCATGCTCCCACTATAGGACATGATTGTCCCATTTATGTACAACATGTCTCAGCATCGGACGGATATGATCGATACATGCTGGAGGTCGACAGTCCCACGAGAGAGCGCACCCGGCGGGCGATCCTGCAGGCCGGGATCAGCACGCTGACCGAGCACCCGTCCGCCTCGATCGCGGACGTCGCGCAGCGGGCCGGCGTCGCGCGCAGCACCCTGCACCGCTACTACGCGGGCCGGAAGGAGCTTGTCGAGGGCATCAACGCGTTCGTCGAGCACGAGTACGAGGCGGCCCTCGAGCGGGCCCGGCTCGACGAGGGCACCGGGCTCGAGGCGTACACCCGGCTCTGCCAGGAGCTGCTGGAGTCGTTCGACATCTTCGCCTGGTGGTTCCAGTTCCAGGAGACCCCCGAAGTCGACTGGGAGAACGACCCCGACGAACGGCGGATCGCCGCCGCCGTGGCCCGCGGGCAGGCCGACGGCAGCATCGACCCGTCTCTGCCCACCGGCTGGCTGAGCATGACGCTCTGGTCGAACATGTACACCGCGCGCTTCTACGCCCAATCGGGCGCCGGCGGACCGCAACAGGCGCGCGAGTACTGCCTGCGCACCCTGCTCAAGTGCGCGGCGCCCTAGCCGTCCAGCTGAGCCAGTGCCGCGGCGTAGTCGTCGGGATTCCTGGCGTCGGGAAGCTGATTGTGCACCGACCACCGGATCAGCCCCGCCCGGTCGATCACGAACGTGCCGCGGGTGGCGCAGCCCTGGGTCGGCTCGAAGACGCCGTACGACGTGGCGATCGCGCCGTGCGGCCAGAAGTCCGTGAGCAGGCTGAAGCCGAGCTCCTGGCGGTCCGCGTACGCCCGGAGCGTGAACATCGGGTCGCACGAGACGGCCAGGAACTCGGCCCGGTTCAGCAGGTCCGGCCGGTCCCGGAGCGCGGCCAGCTCACTCGTACACACCTGACTGAAGGCGTACGGATAGAAAACCAGTACGACGTTCCGGTGACCGGCGAAATCGCTCAGCCGGACCTGTTCGCCGTACTGGTTCCGGGTACTGAAATCGGGTGCCCGGCTGCCGGCAGCCGGGAGTGTCACCCGCGGCGACCGGACTTCGGGACCACCAACTTGGTGGCCGACCAGTCGTCGGTCACGCTCAGCGTGCTGGTGGTGGCCAGGCCGGCCACCGGAGCGGCCTCGGTGATGTCACTGGTCTCGACGTATCCGTCCCGGCCGACCTTGGGGGTCATCAGCCAGACCACGCCACCGGCCTTCAGATCGGTCAGGATGTCGAAGAACGCGTCGACCAGGTCGCCGTCGTCCTCGCGGAACCAGAGCAGTACTGCGTCCACGACCTCGTCGGTGTCTTCGCCGGCGAAATCCTCGCCGGTGATCTCCCTGATCGCAGCCCGCAGGTCGTCGTCGCAATCGTCGTCGTACCCGATCTCCTGCACGACCCAGCCGGCCTCCAGGCCGAGCCGGGCGGCGATGTTCGGCACTCCGCTCTTGCCGTCCGCGTGATCCGCGGTCGCGCTCACGTGTCCTCCTCCGTGGTCCCCGCTTGCCCGGGGGTAGGTGTCAAAGCCAGGTTCGTACTGCCGTGCAGCGATAGTCCATCGTGACGTACCGCGTCGCGCAAGTATGCACCAGGGTTCCGTGACGTGTCCGGTATGCGCGTGCCGGGTACTGGGCGTGTCCGCTGGGATCGGTACTTACCCGGCCGTAATCGGGCCCAGAGGGAAGGCGAAGTAGAACGCATTCCGAACAGGTGACAGGATTGCGGTGAAGAGCAACCAGAGAGAACGGCAGGACACCGTGGCTTCCGGACACGAACCACCAGCCATCATCACCGAGGGGATGCCCACCCAGCTCCCCGACATCGACCCCGACGAGACGCGTGAATGGGTCGAATCGCTCGACGCGGTCCTGGACGAACGGGGCAAGGCGCGAGCGCGCTACCTGATGCTCAAGCTGATCGAGCGAGCCCGGGAGCGACAGGTCGGAGTGCCCGCGCTGCGGAGCACCGACTACATCAACTCGATCCCACCGGAGCGCGAGCCCTGGTTCCCCGGCGACGAGCACATCGAGCGCCGGATCCGGGCCTTCATCCGCTGGAACGCCGCGGTGATGGTGAGCAAGGCCAACCGCAAGGGCCTGGAGGTCGGCGGTCACATCGCCACCTACCAGTCGGCCGCCAGCCTGTACGAGGTCGGGTTCAACCACTTCTTCCGGGGCAAGGATCACCCGGGCGGCGGTGACCAGATCTTCATCCAGGGGCACGCCTCGCCCGGGATGTACGCGCGGGCCTTCCTCGAGGGCCGGCTGAGCACCGACCAAATGGACGGCTTCCGCCAGGAGGTCTCCCGCGGCCCGCACCAGGGCCTGTCCTCGTACCCGCACCCGCGGCTGATGCCGGACTTCTGGGAGTTCCCGACCGTCTCGATGGGACTGGCCGCGCTGAACTCGATCTACCAGGCGCGCTTCAACCGCTACCTGCACAACCGCGGCATCAAAGACACCAGCCAGCAGCACGTCTGGGCGTTCCTCGGTGACGGCGAGATGGGTGAGCCGGAGTCGCTCGGCGCGATCGGCCTGGCCGCGCGCGAGGAGCTGGACAACCTCACCTTCGTGATCAACTGCAACCTGCAGCAGCTGGACGGCCCGGTCCGTGGCAACGGCAAGGTGATCCAGGAGCTGGAGGCGTTCTTCCGCGGCGCGGGCTGGAACGTGATCAAGGTGATCTGGGGCCGGGAGTGGGACAACCTGCTCGCCCAGGACCACGACGGCGCGCTGGTGAACAAGATGAACACCACGCCCGACGGTCAGTTCCAGACCTACTCGGTCGAGTCCGGTGAGTACATCCGGAACAACTTCTTCGGCGGCGACCAGCGGCTGCAGCAGATGGTCAGCAACCTGTCCGACGAGGACCTGCGCCGGCTGCCGCGCGGTGGGCACGACTACCGCAAGGTGTACGCGGCCTTCAAGAGCGCGACCGAGCACGTCGGGCAGCCGACCGTGATCCTGGCCCAGACGATCAAGGGCTGGACGATCGAGGCGCTGGAGGGCCGGAACGCGACCCACCAGATGAAGAAGCTGACCTCGGACGACCTGAAGGCGTTCCGGGACCGGCTGTACCTGCCGATTGAGGACAAGGACCTCGAGGACGCGTACAACCCGCCGTACTTCCACCCCGGCACCGACTCGCCGGAGTACCAGTACATGATGGAGCGGCGCAAACAGCTCGGTGGTTCGCTGCCGCAGCGCCGGGTCACGCCGAAGACGCTGAAACTGCCGGGCGACGACGTGTACGCGCCGCTGTCCAAGGGCAGCCATGCGCCGATCGCGAGCACGATGGCCCTGGTCCGGCTGTTCCGGGACCTGATGAAGGACCCGGAGATCGGGCACCGGATCGTCCCGATCGCCCCGGACGAGTACCGCACCTTCGGGATGGACTCGATGTTCCCGACGGCGAAGATCTACTCGCCGCACGGGCAGAACTACGAGGCCGTCGACCGCAACCTGTTGCTGTCCTGGAAGGAGTCCACGGCCGGCCAGCTGCTGCACGAGGGCATCTCCGAGGCCGGCGCGATGGGTTCGGTGCTCGCGGCGAGTACGGCGTACGCCACGCACGGTGAGCCGATGATCCCGTTCTACATCTTCTACTCGATGTTCGGCTTCCAGCGGACCGGGGACTGGATGTGGGCGCTCGGCGACCAGCTCGGCCGGGGCTTCCTGGTCGGCGCGACGGCCGGCCGGACCACGCTGACCGGTGAAGGTCTGCAGCACGCGGACGGTCATTCGCCGCTGCTCGCCTCGACGAACCCGGCCGCGGTGCACTACGACCCCGCGTTCGCGTACGAGATCCCGTACATCGTCAAGGACGGCCTGCGCCGGATGTACGGCTACGGCCTGGACCAGGAGAAGCCGTTCGGTGAGGACGTCTTCTACTACCTGACCGTGTACAACGAGCCGGTCGCGCAGCCGGCCGAGCCGGAGAACCTCGACGTCGCGGCGCTGCTGAAGGGCATGTACCGCTTCGACGAGGGTCAGGTCGCCGACGGCGAGGACGCGCCGCGGGTGCAGCTGCTCGGCTCCGGCGTCGCGCTGCCGTGGGTGCGGAAGGCCCAGCAGATCCTCGCCGAGGAATACTCGGTGGCCGCCGACATCTGGTCGGTGACCTCGTGGAACGAGCTGCGCCGGGATGCCGTCGCGGCCGAGCAGCACAACCTGCTGCACCCGGACGAGCCGGAGCAGATTCCGTTCGTCACCGAGCAGTTGAAGGACACCAAGGGCCCGGTCGTCGCGGTCAGCGACTTCATGCGCGCGGTGCAGGACCAGATCTCCCGCTGGGTGCCGAACGACTACACCTCGCTCGGGACCGACGGCTGGGGCCTGGCCGACACCCGGGCCGCGGCCCGGCGGCACTTCCAGGTCGACGCCGAGTCGATCGTGGTCGCGACGCTGGAGATCCTGGCCAAGCGCGGCGACGTGAAGCCGGAGGTCGCCGCCGAGGCAGCCCGGAAGTACCGGATCGACGACCCGACCGCGGTCGCCGGCGTGAAGCAGGAGGGCGCCGGGGCCTGACCCTGGCACGCCTCCGGAAGGGGCCGCTCACCACTGGGTGAGCGGCCCCTTCCGCGTTCTCGACCCGGCCACCCATTGCGGCAGCTCCGGGGACCTCATAAGCTTCGGATAGCAGAAACTAATTCCGGTATTCTGAAGGAGCGGCAGATGCGGGTGGCACTCGCGGGGCTCGGGGACATAGGTCTCGGGGCACATCTGCCCGCCTTGCTCCGACATCCGGCCGTGCAGCTGGTCCGGCTGGTCGATCCCGATGCCGGGCGGCGGGAAATCGCCGCCGCACAGGGGATCCCGGTCGCCGCGGACGTCGATCCGGGCGAGGTCGACGGCGTGGTGCTGGCGACGCCGCCGTGGGTGACGCCGGACCTGGTGGTGCGGTACGCGCGCGCCGGGCTGTTCGTCCTGGCCGAGAAGCCGGTCGCGACGTCGGTCGAAGCCGCCGGGGTGTATGGGCAGTTGTCCAGCGAAGAGCGCAGCCGGGTGCAGGTCGGGCTCACGTACAAGTCGGAGGCCAAGCGGTCTTAGGAAGACAACTCACAAGACCAACTCCTTGGCTCACAGAACGACATGGCTACGATCCGACTTCCCACATCTACGACGAACCGTACGACCCGGCCGATGCCGAGCACGCGGAGCGCATCATCGCGACGCTCGCGCACGGTACGCCGGTCGTGCACGAGGGCGCGCATCTGTTCGACTGGCTGAGTCATCTGCTGGGTGGGCAGCCGGAGAGGGTCGACGATGCGTGGTCGCGGATGACTCGGCCGGGTTTGCCGGCGGCGAATCTGACGGGGGCGCGGCTCAGTTACCCGGGTGGGCATCAGGCGCTGGTGGAGTTCGGGTGGTTGACGAGTGTGCTGCCGAGGTGTGAGCTGACGTTTCTTGGGGATCGTGGGTTGGCGACGCTGGACGGGTTCACGTTCGAGCTTCGGCTGAGTACGGCCGATGGTGAGCGTGAGGTGCATTTTCCAGGGGATCGGATGACTCGGTGTTTCGATCTGCAGGTGCAGCGCTTTGTCGATTTGTCCGAGGGTGCTCTAAAGGCCGGTGTGCCTTCGCTTGACGATGGGATCGCGGCTTTGCGTACCGCTCAACTCGTTGCCGGGAGGGCCTTGTGACGTTGGTGAGATGGCAGCACGGGAATCGCTCCGAGCTGGGCGAGTTGTTGCCTGAGGCAATTGTTGTGCTGCCGTTGGGAGCGACCGAGCAGCACGGTCCGCATCTGGCGACCGGGACCGACTGGATTCTGGCCGAGGCGGCTTCGGTGCGGGCTGCCTCGCTGGTGCATGAGCGGGCGGCGCGGCCGTTGGTGGTGGCGCCGGTGCTGCCGTTCGGTGCTTCGGATCATCATTTGCCGTTCGGGGGGACGCTTTCGCTGTCTGCTGAGACGTTGCTGGCGGTGTTGCTCGATGTGGCGCGGTCGCTGCGGGCGGACGGTGCGCGGCGGGTGCTGCTGGTGAATGGGCATGGCGGAAACACCGGTGTTTGTCATGCGGCCGCCGCGACCGCATCAACCCGCTACCACCTGAACGTCGCCCACATCGACTACTGGAACCTCGCCGATAGCCGACTGCACTACCGGGGGAAGGGAGAGGGAGGGGGCGCCAGCCTCACGGTTGAGGGCGCGGATGCGCCGACCCTCGCCTCCGCCCCGGACCTCGCCCCCGCCCCGGACCCCGTCCCTGTTCCTGGGCATGCCGGGGAGTTCGAGACTGCGTTGATGTTGGGGCTGGATGCCGGGTTTGTTGCTGAGTGCAAGGAACGTCCGGAGCCGCCGGTGGGGGCGGTGGTCGACGACGTGGCGCTGCATACGGCGGAGAGTTGGCAGCGGATCGACGGATACACCGACCGGCCCGAGCTGGCCGATCCGGCGATCGGGCGGAAATGGTTCGACCAGCTGGCGGCCGCACTCGGCGACCGCCTTCTCGAGCTCGCGGAGGTTTTGTGATCGACTTCCATACCCACACCCCGGCGTGGGAGACCGCAACCTGGCTGGGCGGTACGCCCTTCGGCGCGGAGGAGTTCGTCGGGTTCATGGACTCGGCCGGGATCGAGCGCGCCGTCGTGCTCAGTCACGACGGGCTGTTCGACCCGACCCCGGAATCGAACGACCGGCTGTCCGAGTTCGTTCGCGCGTATCCGGACCGGATGATCGGCTTCGGCACCGTCGCCGTCCGCCGCAAGACGGCCGTCGCCGAAGCCGAGCGGATGGTCGGTGAGCTCGGGCTGCGCGGCCTGAAACTGCACCCGTGGTTGCAGGGTTTCAGCATGCACGAGCGGTCGCTGGACCCGATCTGCGAGGTGATCACCTCGGTCGGCGGCGTGCTGCTGAGCCACGACGGCACGCCGCCGTACTCGACCGCCGGCCAGATCGCGGCACTCGCCCGCCGGCACCCGAAGTTGCGCGTCGTACTCGGTCACGGCGGACTGCACGACCTGTGGCGCGAGGCGCTGGCGATGACGCAGGAGACGGAGAACGTGTACCTGTGCATCTGCGGTACGCCACCGTACGCCGCCCGCCGCATCCTGCAGGAGGCGCCGTCGCACAAGGTGATCTTCGGGACCGACGCCGGGCTGTCCGACAAGGCCAGCCAGGACTACGCGGTCGCGCGGGTCAAGGAGATCGACGGCTGGGGTATCACCGACGCACAGCGGCACGCGATGCTTGTCGACAATCCACAACGCCTGCTGGAGCCCGCGTGACGGCCACCATCGCAGCGATCCAGACCGCGCGGGTCAGCCTGCGCGCCGCCCCTGAACTGCTGGTCCGTGGTGCCCGTGGTCCGCACGACCGGTCCGACTTCTTGCTCGTCCGCGTCATCACCAGCGACGGCGTGGAAGGGTACGGCGAGGTCAGCGCGACCCCGATCTGGTCCGGCGAGGACGGTACGTCCGCCGAGCACTTCATCCGTACGGTGATCGCGCCCGCACTGATCGGCGGACCGCTCACTCCGGTCGGTGCCGCGGACGACTTGATGGACAAGGTTCTGCAGGGCAATCCGTTCACCAAAGCAGGCGTTTCGATCGCGTTGTGGGACGCGTTCGCCCGCACGCTGGACGTACCGCTGGCAGTCGCGCTGGGCGGACCGTACCGGCGGGAGATCCCGATCAAACTGTCGCTCTCGGGCGACCCGGACGAGCTCGAACGCGCGTACAACGCCGCCACCGCTGCCGGGTTCGGTGCATTCAAGGTGAAGGTCGGGCTCGGTCTCGACGGCGATCTCCAACGCGTACGCCGAGCGCGCGAACTCGCCGGTGACGCCTTCCTCGGCACCGACGCGAATGGTGGCTGGTCACGAGCGGAGGCACTGCGCGCGGTCCCCGAGTTGAAGGCGCTCGGTGTCGCCTTCCTGGAGCAGCCGCTCGAACCACGTGATGTACGAGGCGCGTACGAGGTCCGGCAGCACGGACTGCCCGTGATCGCCGACGAGTCCGTCTTCGATGTCCACGATCTCCTCACCGTGATCGAAGCCCGCGCGGCCGATGTGGTGAGCGTGTACGTCGGGAAAAGCGCCGGGCCCGGACGTGCGGTCCGGATGGGACAGCTCGCCGCGGCGCACGGCATCGACGTACTGATCGGATCGAACGGCGAGCTGGGCCTCGGCGCCGCCGCACAACTGCACGTCGCCGCCGCGCTGCCGAAGTTGTCGGCGTACCCGAGCGACATCATCGGCGCGCACTACTACACCGAGGACGTGCTGGCGAAACCGCTCGACAGCGACGGGCGGCGCGTCCGGCTGACCGACGAGCCCGGCCTGGGCGTGACCTTGCGAGATGACCTGTTGCGGGAGTTCCGATGATTGTCGACGTTCATGCGCACACCCCGACCCACCGCGACGCGGTCCCGGCGGCCGACCGCCAGGTGTACGACAACTGGCGCAACGACCGCCCGGTCGTGACCACCAACTCGTGGGCCGACTACGACACCGCGATGGCGGCCGCCGATGTGACGATTGTCTTCAATATTCTTGTCGACAATCCACTCGAACTGACCGGACTCCCCTACCTGCCCGAGCGCACCAACAAGTCGGATCGTAGCCATGTCGTTCTGTGAGCCAAGGAGTTGGTCTTGTGA
>NZ_BAAAPH010000015.1:0-59806 GCF_039531045.1 Kribbella hippodromi
CCCATCACAACACCCCTTCAACCGACAGGTGTTGCAATCACCCCCTGAACCCGCCCAACACCCTCCACCCAAAACCCCGCTAAAGCGGTGGGTACCGAAGGACGGGTAGTCATGGTCAGCTCCACCGGATGCTGAGCGTGCGGCACCCGCGTTCGGTGGTTCCTGGCCGGACCACTACCCGTCCTTCGGTACCGATCAGCTGGTTGAACAACTGGGATGACATCCACACGCAGGTGACCCCGACCAAGTCCGTCACAGCCTCCGTGCGCACCACCCGCCGGCGCAGTCTCCCCGAGGGCACCACCCGCCGCTGCAGCCGTCGCCACGTGCCGCCGTCGCCATGAGCGGCCGCCGCCACGCTCGCGACGGCACCCACCTCCGCGCCGCCGGCGCGTCCTTCGCCGCACTCGTCACACACACCCGCACCGCGCCCAAACCGGTTTGGGGCGCCTCGCGGCTCATTCCAGGGGTACAACCTTCCCCGCTCCACTCACACCGTCGCCCCAAACCGGTTTGGGGCAGCTAACAGTCACCCGGCGGCCGCTTGATGAACCTCGGAGGGGCACCCCCGGTCACGGGACGAAGGCGCGTTGGGAGTGGTGGCGGAAGGCGGTGGGGGTGAGCGTGTGGTTGGTGGTGAAGCAGCGGGTGAAGTAGGACTGGCTGGTGAAGCCGCAGGTGGTGGCGATGGTGGCGATCGGGGTGTTGGTTGCTGCTAGCAACGAGGCGGCGTGTTCCAGGCGGAGGTCGGTGACGAAAGCGGTGGGGGTGATGCCGTAGGCGGCCCGCATCGAGCGGGACAGGTGCGCGGGACTGACCCCTGCCAGCTCAAGCAAGCGCGGTACCCCGGCGCGGAGATTCGCCTCGGCGCGCATCGCCGTACACGCCTTGGCCAGCCAATCGGGTACCCCAGGCGCGGCGGCCTCGTCCGGGCGCAGCAACTCCAGCAGGTCGGTCCAGAAGCGGATCAAATCGTACGTAGTAGGACTGCCCTGAAACCGATCCAGCGCCCGCTCGAACACAGGTACGGCGGCCGGCTGATGCACACTGATCGGCCCACGCGACGACCACGTCGGCGTACGCGTCAGATCCAGAAACCCCTGCCAGATCGAGCTCGGAAACGCGACATTGATGAACTCCAGCCCGTCCGGCGCCGACCCGCGAATCGCATGCCGATCGCTCGGCCGCACCAGCACCACATCACCCGGCCGCAGCACCTCGACACCGGTCGTCAGCAAATGCTCACCACACCCGGAAACCACACCCATGAATTCATGAAAGTCCGCATGCGTGTGCAACTCGGTGTCCCGGGCGCGCGCCGCGATCCGTACCCGGGCCGCGTGGTACGGACGACCGAACGCATGCGCCTCGAACCGCAGGATCTGCTCCACGTCAACACAGTACAAATACCGGTCAGCCCGCTGCTAGCCCGCGACCACCCACCGGCCGCACGCTGGACCCATGTTCGAAACCGACGGCTATGTCATCTTCCGCAACGTCATCGACCAGGACCTGATCAAGGAAGTGAATGATCATGTCGAATGGCTGCAAGCCAGGCACCCCGACGTACGCCCCGAGCAGCTAGGGCATACGTACCTGCGCGACGACCCGTTCTGGGTCCGGCTGATCAGTGACGATCGGCTGGTCGACATCGCCCAACAGTTCGTCGGGCCGGACATCGCGCTGTTCGCGTCGCACTACATCTCGAAACCGCCGTACTCCGGTCAGCCGGTGCTCTGGCACCAGGACGCGGCGTTCTGGCCGCTCGATCCGATGCGCGTGGTGACGCTCTGGCTGGCGGTCGACCATTCGACCCCTGCGAACGGATGCGTCCGGGTGATCCCGGGCAGCCACCGCGGCGAGGTGGCCGGGATGCGCGACAACACCGATGTCGAGAGCGTGCTCGGCAAGGAGATCGCGGTCGACGTGGACGAAGCACAGGCCGTCGACATGGTGCTCGCGCCGGGCGATGTCGAGGTACACCACCCGAACATCGTGCATGGGAGCAACGCGAACACGTCACCGAATCGGCGTTGTGGGCTGACCATCCGGTACATCCCCACGTCGACGCGGATCACCGACCCGGAGACGCCGTACCCGAGCGCCTTCCACCTGCGCGGGGAGCCGGGCGTGAACATCTACCAGCCGCTACCCCGGTACGACGCGGCACGGCACTTCCCGTTCACCGACAGCGCGAACTGGGCCTGAACGACTGGGCCGCGACGACGCGGCCTGAACGATTTGGCCTGAACATGCGGAAAGCCCGTCCCAGCGGGGCTGAGACGGGCTTTCCGGTGACTCACTCGAGGCAGATCCGGAACGGATGCCCCGCCGGGTCGGCGTAGATCCGCCAGCCGCGCGCGTTCTCGGCGGGCGGTGGGTCCAGCGGGTCGAGCGGCTCGGCCCCGAGAGCGACCACGGTCGCGTGACCGCTGGACAGGTCCTCGACGATCAGGTCGAGATGGAGATCCTGCGCGTCGGTGCCGGGCCACGTGGCCGGCACGTACTCCTCCGAGCGCCGGAAGGCCAGCGTCGAGAACCCCAGCGACGACCCGGGGCCGGTCAGGCTCCGCCAGTCCTCGTCACCGTTGTCGTCGATCTCCAGCCCCAGCAGCGCCGAGTAGAACTGGGCGAGCTCGAGTGGGTCCGGGCAATCCAGCACCACCGAGCCGAGCCGCCCGGCAGTACTGCCCGGCTGCTCTGCCACCTGCGTCATCTGTCCTCCAGCTTCGTTACGTCAGCCCGCTCCCTTGTCAGGGCAGGCCCGGCCAGGCCCGTCATGTCGGAAGGCCCGGCCGCCTACGATGACAGGTCGAGGGGACAGTTCGCACCTTTCGACACGCGTTCTCGCTCTGTGAGCCGGTCGCTGACAGTGAAGGTTCGACCCCGCTACCACTAATCACCGGGTACGGAGGTAGCGCGCCGGCGCTCTCCCAGCTTGCGGATCTTCGCCCGCGTCCCGCAGTCCTCCATCGCGCACCAGCGCCGGGAACCGTTCCGGCTGCGATCCAGGAACAGCCAGCCGCATCCACCGTCCTCGACCGGGCAGGCGCGCAGCTGCCGCAGCTCGACCGTACGCACCAGCTCGACCGCCGCGGTCACCAACCGATCCGGGATCAGTTGCGCCGGCGACGTCCCGATCACCAACTCCGCGACACCACGCTCGCGGTCCGCCACCGGAATCAGCATCGAGCGCGCGGCCGCCGCCGACCAGCGCAACATCAACCGCTCGAAGGCAGAACCCGCGCTGCGCTTGACCCCGTCGGCCGCCACCACCGCGCCGTCGGCCCGCGGCGCCAGCACGTCGTACACCGCCTCGCGGATCTCGAGCGTCGCGCCGAGCGCCTTCGCGGCCAGCTCCGGTGCCATCCGCCACGTGCCCTCGACAGCACTGAAGTCGCGCAGGTCGATCAGCTCGATCCGCCGGCTCCAGGCAAGCAGCTCGGCCGGGGTCGTCAGGTAGTCGTGCTCGACCGCGCCCCCGCGCAACCGCGGGCTGACCGTGTTCACCAGGTCGAGCGCAGGGTGCCCGCCCACTCTGCGGAAAACCCCGTGTAGACCGTCGGCCATGGATGAGACGCTACCAGTATCAGACTTTTGACCGGGATCAGGTGACTCCATGGTCCTCTCGTCCCGCCGAGCCAACGCCGCCCTGGTACTGCTCGGTGTCTCGACGTTCTCGTTCGTCACCATCGAAGTACTGCCGATCGGGTTGCTGACTGTGATCGCCGGAGATCTCGACCGGTCCCGCTCCCAGGTCGGCCTGCTCGTCACCGGGTACGCGGTGGTGGTCGTGCTCGCCTCGCTGCCCTTGGCCCGATTGACGCACCATCTCCCCCGCCGTCAGGTCCTCGGCGGGACTCTCGGCGTACTGCCGTGGCCACCGCGCTGTCCGCGGCTGCCCCGACCTACGAAGTGCTGTTCGGCGGGCGGCTGGTGATCGCACTCTCGCAGGCACTGTTCTGGTCGATCGCGCCGCCGATCGCGACCAGCCTGTTCCCGCCGGAGCAGCGTGGCCGGGTGGTCGCCCGGCTGGCGATCGGGACGGCGCTGGCGCCCATCATCGGCATCCCGTTCGGCACCTGGCTCGGCGAGCAGGCCGGGTGGCGGGCGCCGTTCGTGGCGATGGCGGTACTCGGCGCGGTGGCCTGCACCGGGATCATGCTGCTGCTGCCGCGGACCGAGGTCCCGGACAGTCCTTCGCGCCGGGGCAGCACGCCGGAGGCGGCCGCGGTGATACTGAGCGAGCCGCTGCTGACCCGGCGCCGGGCAGCGGTGGCCGTCGCGCAGTGCTGAGAGAATTACTAAAGGGTCTTGACGAAATACGGCGGTCCGCGAACACTCTCGATCATGATCCCGCAGCCCACGACGCAGCAGGCGCTTCCCGGCACGAGCTTCACGCTGACCCCGGACGCCACCATCGGCCATGACGACGCCACCCAGACCATCGCCGACCGGCTGGCCGCGCAGCTGCGGCGCTCGACCGGGTTCGACCTGCCGGTCCAGCCGGGCGCCGGGACGATCACGCTGTCCAGTGCCGGCGCGGAGTCGCTCGGCGCCGAGGGGTACGAGCTGCACGTCGACGCTGATGCGGTGACCATCACGGCGGCCACCGCCGAGGGCGTGTTTCGCGGCGTCAGTACGCTCCGGCAGTTGCTGCCCGCGAAGGCCGAGGCCGGCAGTACGCAGGACGGTCCGTGGGAGATCGCCGGTACGACGATCACGGACGCGCCGCGCTACGAGTACCGCGGGGTCATGCTCGACGTCACGCGGCACTTCTTCACGGTCGATCAGGTGAAGACGTTCATCGAGCTGGTGTCGCAGTACAAGATCAACCGGCTGCACCTGCATCTGTCGGACGATCAGGGCTGGCGGATTCAGGTGGATTCGTGGCCGCGGCTGACCGAGTACGGCGGCAGTACGCAGGTCGGCGGTGGCGCGGGTGGTCATTACACGAAGGCCGATTTCGCCGAGATCGTGCGGTACGCGGGCGAGCACTACCTGGTCGTCGTACCGGAGATCGACACGCCTGGACACACCAACGCGGCGCTGGCGTCGTACCCGGAGCTGACCGCGGACGGCAAGGCGCCGGAGCTGTACACCGAGACCGAGGTCGGCTTCAGCACGCTGACGGTCGGCAAGGACATCACGTACGGGTTCCTGGACGATGTGTTCCGCGAAGTGGCCGAGCAGACGCCGGGCGCGCTCGTACACCTTGGTGGGGACGAGGCGCATTCGACGCCGCACTCGGACTACCTGACCTTCGTACCGAAGGCCGCCGAGCTGGTGGTGAAGCAGGGCAAGACGGTGATGGGCTGGCACGAGATCGGCGACGCGCCGCTGCCGGCCGGGACGGTCGTCCAGTACTGGGGTACGGAAGACGAGAAGGCGCAGGCACTGGCGCAGAAGGCGGTCGCCGGCGGCGCGAAGCTGGTGCTCTCGCCGGCGAATCGCGCGTACCTGGACATGAAGTACCACGCGGAGACGCCGCTTGGTCTGGACTGGGCCGGGCTGGTCAGCGTGGAGCAGTCGTACAGCTGGAATCCGGCGACGCTGATCCCGGACGTACCGGCGGACGCGGTCATCGGTGTCGAGGCGCCGCTGTGGACCGAGACGCTCGACGATCTGGCGAAGGTCGAGTTCATGGTGTTCCCGCGGCTGCCCGGGATCGCTGAGCTCGGGTGGTCACAGGAGGGCGCGCTCGACTGGTCGGCGTACCGGGAGCGGCTCGCCGCCCAGGCGCCGCGATGGGAGGTGCTCGGGATCAACTTCTACCGAGCGCCGGAGATCGACTGGGCCTAGCCTGGTTGCCCCCACGCCTGGCCTTGACCGTGTCTTGCCCTAGCTGCCCAGGACGCGGTCGAGCAGCCAGGCGGTGGCGGCGTCCACATCCTGCTCGGCGACGGTGTGTACGGCTTGTTGCGCGGCGTCCTGGTCGTCACGCACCTCCAGCCGGTACACGTACCGGTCCGGCTGCGGCCGGCCGCTGCCCAGGTCTTTCGCCTCCAGCGCCCGCGCCGCCGCCTCCAGCCGGTCGGCGTCCGGCTCGGCGCTGGTGTCGAGCTCGCCGTGCTTGGTCAGCCCGGCGAACCCGCCGCTGCGCGTCACGGTGACGATCACGTCTGCCTCCTTCGATTGCTCGCTCGATTGCGCCCGGCGCAACTGCCCACAGCTGCGCGACACGCCGAGAGAAATGATCCGGATTTCGCGGCCATTACCCGGCGTACCTGGCCATTGTCCTTCGTTGCCATCGTGCCGCACCCCGCGACCGCCGCGAATCAGCAGGTCGGCGCGGGATTTCCGGACTTTCGGCGACCGTCCGGCGCCCGCAGCGGGGCGGGCACAGAGGGTAGCGGGCCGCGACAATCAGCGACACGTGTTTGTGGTCACCTCTACCATCGCGCCGCAGAACGGCTACAGTTATGGCGTTGCAGTTTTGGACTCCCTGACTTTGCTGTGCTGCATGGCCGGTCTGTCGTCTGGGACCTTTCGGCGACACGTGATCCATGAGGTGTGGGTCACGGTTAGTTATAAGCCATCGAGGAGATAGACAATGGCTGTCGGTACTGTCAAGTGGTTCAACGCTGACAAGGGCTTCGGCTTCATCACCCCGGATGACGGTGGCGCGGACGTGTTCGCGCACTACTCGGCCATCCAGATGTCGGGCTTCCGCTCGCTGGACGAGAACCAGCGGGTCGAGTTCGAGATCACCCAGGGCCAGAAGGGCCTGCAGGCGGAGAACATCCGCGCGATCGGTTCCTGAGACCCTTCCAGCACACAGTGAACGGGCCGCACACCACCAGGTGTGCGGCCCGTCCGCCGTCCTACCGCAGTCGCGGGATCACCTCGGTGGCCGACCCAGGTGCGCAAGCAGGGCCTGGACGTCCTGCTGGTCCATTCCAGCCGCCAGCGACGAAGGCTCCTCTTCGGGATCTGCGAGCTGTTTGACCGACGGGTCGTCGAGGATCTCGCCCATGAACGTCAGCTTGTCCGCCAGCCGCTCGGTGACAATCTCATCGACAGTCCCCTCGGAGACCAGCACGGTGATATTCGTCTGAGCGTCTGGCGCGAGACCAAGACGGTGAATCCGGTCGAGGCTCTGCAGGTACCGGCCGGCCTGGAAGTCTCGATCGACGAAGACGGCATCGTGGCACACGTGGTGCAGACTGATGCCCTCGCCCAGCGTGGCTGGGTTCGAGACCAGAACCATGCATTCAGGGTCCTCCCGGAAACGCTGGATCTCTTCCTCACGGTTCGGCGTGCCGCCGTGCACCATGGCTGGCTGGTAGGGAGCGAGCAGCGTCTGGAGAGTAGCAATGCTCCGCACGAAGCTCGCCCATACGAGCGTTTTGCGGCCAGCCTTGGCGTTTGCATCGATGATGGACAGGGTCTCGTGATATTTCGGCGGAACCTCGTGCTCAGGCAGCCTGCGAAAGAGCGGCCAGAGTGGGCTATCTTCAGCAATCTTGAGCGGGGGCACCTGGAACGAGAGCGGCTCGTATGGACTTGAGCCTTCAACAAGCAGGGCTGGGCTTGTGGCTGCCATCAGCAATCGCAGCACTGCCCTGCCAAGAGCCTCGAACTCCTTGCCGTCTGGGACCGCCCGAGCCGACGGGTCTCCGATGAGAGCGCGGTAGATCTCGCGATGCAGCGGTGGCATGGCGAGTTTGCGAATCCTTGTCTGCGCGGGAGGCAGCCCAAGCTCGTGCTTCGTCGTACGGGCGTAGAGCGGCCGGAGGACCGAGCTGGCGTATGCGAGGTCCCCGCCGTTCACTGCCTGGGTGACCACTCGGCGCCCGTATCCGGGCCAAACGAACGACAGGAGGTTCTCAAGGTCCTTCGCTCCATTCGGCGCCGGCGTCCCGCTCAGGATCATCCGCACCCGGCTCAACGGGCCAAGAGCCATGCAGGCGGCACCGTACACTCCCGCTCCCCCGAGCTTCATCCGATGCGCTTCGTCGAGCGTCAGAATCGCAGGCTCAGCCTTCAGCCAATCGGACAACGCACCGAGCGATTTGTCGAGCCGTTCGTAGTTCACCACGATGATGTCCGCCCTGACTGACGGCTTGCGGTTCAGCACCTCGACTACCAGGGGCCGCCGAAAACAGACCTGGGCCTCCTCGGCCCATGCCTGATACGCCGACTTCGGGCAGACGACCAGCATCCGGGAGACTCGCCCCTGCTCTCGAAGCGCAGCGAAGGCTGCAAGCGACACTCTCGTCTTACCTGCACCCGGCACGCTGAAGTTCGCACCATGCTTCATAGAAAGTAGCCGGGCAATATCACGTTCCTGGAACTTTGTGAGGTCACCGGTCCAGTCGGGACCTAGCATGCCCCGTACATCCGCTGGATCGACCTGCTCGCCTGGCGGAGCACCGGCGAGCAGGTTCTCGACATCGTCGGCCGAATCCAGAAGGTCCGTGATCAGAGCTTGAAAATCAGGCTCCCAGGTCACACCGTCTGGGTCCGGCCACCCGCCGAGCGCCGCGATTCCAGCAACGAATCCGTCGATCGGCACGCTCGCGGCCAGCTGGTCCACCATCCGCCCGGACGGAAACCTCGACATCAAGCGGCCGAGCGCCTGTTTGTGCGCCGGCACGCATCTCAGCAGCGCCTGGGTCCGGGTCACATCAAACCCAATCACCAGCCCTGCGCTGGGTCCTGGTTCCACTCAGAACCCCTTTCCGAACTCCTCAAGCAGCCAGTACACACCGTCGCCCGGGTCCTTCACGGTCTTCCGCGTCTCGCGAGCAAGTTTCTCGAGGCTCTTCCGCAGCGTCACCAGTGCGTCGTCGTACGCGTCCTCATCCAGACTCTGGGTCGCGCGGGACAGAGCCAGATCGGTCACACATTGATCCACGTCTGCGGCCGCGTCGAGCAAGCGTTTCGGTGCAGCTTGCTTCCGTTTCCTGACCCTGCCATCGCGACCAGCACGGTCGATCGCTGTGTCCATCGCTGTCTTCAGCTCCACGAAGTCTGGACTACCGCCAAGCGATGAATCCACGACCCCATCAGTCGCCATCCGTGCCCGGAGAATCGCGTCAGTAAGCGCCTTCGCGTTCCTCAGCGCGCCTGAATCCTGCTTGACTGATCGGCCCAGACCCGGGATCGTCACGCCGCCGCTAGAAGCCTTGGGCACGATGCCGCCCGGCACCTCGCCCGCCAGATACTTGTCTTCGAACCCGGGTTCGATGTGCCGCACATCTGTCTTGGAGAATCCCAGCATGATCGCGGCCATCCGGCTCTCTAGGAGCAACTCGGCTTTCTCCGGATTCGTTGCATGGATCTTCTCGAAAGCCCGGTGAAGCTCCCGCAGCTTCTCCTGGTGATCCTCGAACGAAACCAGCGGGAGGCGGGCGCCGTTCACCTCGCTTCGTTCGATGATCGCCTCGATACACGACAGCACCCACTGATCCTGCATGCATCGAGCGGGAGTCGTCCGGAATGTCGCAGCGATCGTCGGAAGGGGGGTGCCGGCCTCGACAAGTTCCTGGACCGCGAGCAGCCGGTTGATGTACGAGTAGTCCCGCCGATGTTCCTTCCGGAGCTGCAGCGACAACTCAATCGCCGCAATGTCTTCCCAGCTGCAGGATGCCGGCAGAACTGCGACTCGCATCAGGTGCGTCGGTCCATGGAGGTCAAGAAGTGCTGCACGGCGAGTATTGCCGTTCACCAGAACGCCGTCGTGCGTTACCAGGCCCGGTTCACTCTGGCCATACTCACGCAGGCTCTCAGCCAAATCGGTGAACTCTGGATCAACTTGTGAGGGATCCCCTGGCCGGGCCTTCAGCAGACTGTCCAGGTACGCCTGACTCGCGGAAGTCCACGGATCGGCCTCCAGCAGCGCGTCCCGATGCGCATCATGACTGCGCTGAGCGCGGATCCGGTGCGTTGCGGGGTTGTAGTGCAGCGTGCCGACGCGAAGCTGGATGACGTCCAGATGCCTCGGTGAGCCACGCCACTCCACAGTCAGGGTCTCGCGAGGACCGTCACTATCAGCGAGTTCGGCGAGCCGGCTCTCTACCAGCGCACGGTTCTCATCTGCGTTAGCTGGCCGACCGTAGTCCTTTGTCACCTATCATCCCTGCTCTCGTCGTGCGTCAGCGGAGCTTCTCACAGACCGCCGGCTAATCGAGCCCCAACTCCTGCCGGACAGCGGTTCGCGATGGTTCCGGCAGAGTCCGGTACTCGCTCCATATCCGCTCGAGCCGGCTGAACTCTCGAGCGTCCGCATTCACCCAGCCCGCCAGCACCCGGCGCTCAGCACCACTCAGAGCAGACACGTTCGCGAGCACGGCTCCGCGGTCCGCCGTGAGGTCACGGCCGCCCACCCGGCAACGGTTACACTCGGTGATCAATTCAATCTCTACACTGCCGTCCGGCCGCAAAACTTCGCGCCGCGCAATATCCAGCTGAGCGGTCTCATAACCGCCAGCGTAGGTATCTCCCGGGGTGATCCCGCACGATCGGCACATGTGACCATCGGCAGACAGGACCTGCCGACGCAGTCCGGCGCCGATCGCCGTCGAGCGCTTCGAGCGCTTGCCGGCCCGCCCCGGCTCCCAGACTGGATCGCCCTGGGTGACGAACCGCTGCTGATGCGCACCTAACGCAGGGTCCTCGCGGTTCGTGTCGATCCGCCAGCCGAAGTCCCGGAGGTCACGCATTCGCCGATCGATTTGCGACACGCTCGGAAAATCTGCGCGCAGCGCTTCCTTCGTGAAGTCGTTCCCTTCCCCAACGACCTGGATCAGCCACAACGCGACCCGCTTCATCGTCCCTAGCGAATCATCCTGCCAAGGTGGCAAGTTCATCGATCCTCCTCTGCGTCAGCGATCACGCTGGCCGGGTCGTACAGCCAACTTTAACATTGCCCGAAGAGGCTAAATGGCCTCGCGCGGCCAGCGCAACAAACTGTAAACATCCAGCGCCAATGTAAACATCGCCGGTTGAACTATTGACTACAAATCTGTAGCCATCGCCTCCATCAGTTTGTCCCCGAGAGGGTCTAAGATGCTGGAGCACCGGCAGGCAGCAGCGCCCGCCAGGACAGAAAGGAGGCCAATGGCGCTCCGCGGACAGATCTCAGCAACGTATGCGGCGGACGCGACAGCCGAGCAGTGTCGGCTCGCCGACGCACTTCGCACGCTGCACGCAGCTTGCGCGCCTATCACAATGCGTGCCTTGGGCAAGCATCTCGGCTACTCGGCCGCAGCGATCTCGCACTTCCTGCACGCGCGCCGCATCCCGTCAACCGCAACGGTCGAGCGTCTGTACGCACTGGCACTCGACCGTTGGCACGCGAAAGGATCGGCCGAAACCCTTATCAGTATTGACAATCTGCGCGAACTCGCCGCCACGGCCCGAATCCGTCAGCCCAACGGAAGGCTCGGCCAGCGGCATGGTTCCACGACCAGCAAGGGGTACCGGCGCAACGACTCACCTGTCGGCACACCGGCAGAGCGGGGGTACCGGCGCAACGATGTTCGGTCAGTGCCGCACATCGCGCCCAGCGCCTTCGCGGGCGAACGCGAGTCCGTCGTTGGGTCGCTGCTGACAATGCCCCCGGACCAGCGGCTGGCTGCGCTCTGGCATCTCGGCAGCCTGCTCTCAGTCGACGAGCTCGCGGCTGCCTGTGCGGAGCTGGCACGCAACGGTCTCCGGGACGAAGTCGATGGACTTCTGGCTGGCGCACAGGATCACCGAAGCCTGGCCGGGGTGATCAAGGTGCTACTGCCTGCATGATATATCCGGTCAGCACGTCGCGAAAGGAAGTGAGAGCCGGCCCACTGAGCTGATAACCGAATACCGCGTCAAGTGTAAATCAGGGCATTGATCCTGATTTACTGCAAAGTTGCGCGCTAAACGCCTGCTGATCAGTGGGCCGCTGACCAACGAATTGTTCAGAAAAGGGAAAGTGCCCAGCCAAGACGGCTGCGAACCTCCGGCTGGGCGCTCCCTTTTCTGGCGACTCAACCTGAAGGGGCGAGCTGCCATGCTCAAGTATAAGCGGGCGATGTCAAACGTCCGCTCGACCACCCGGGCCGGGTACACCCGGTCACGCCGGCGCCATAACGTTCAAAGCCGGCGCCATCACGCGCCGGCGCACGACAGCCGGCTGCGTCGCGCAGCCGATGGCCTGGGCCGCCCATTGCTCAAGGCGCTCGGCGGCGCCGCGCTCGTCGCGCTGGCCCGCTGGATGAGCAGCGAACTCGTTGCCCGACTCATACAGCTGGTACAGCACTGGCTGTAATCACCGGCTGTGGTGCCGGATCCGGGATTCCGGCGCCACAGCTCGTAACTTCTGCGTTCAGCGGAGTCGCGGGATCACCTCGGTGGCGATCTTCTCCAGGACTTGTTCCGAGCCGGCGTAGACGCCGTCGGGGCGGGGCCAGTGGGTGATGACGTCGGTGAAGCCCAGGGCCGCGGCGCGGGCGACGGAGTCTTCGAAGGCGGCTGGGCTGGTGAGGGCGTAGCGGGCCGAGTCGAGGGACAGGTAGCGGTCCAGGTGGCGGCCGGCCAAGAGGTCGTCGAGGCGGTGGCTGAGGTCGGCTACCGACGCGAACCAGGTGTCCAGGTCGGGGGCTGCTCCCCCGGTGGTCATCCAGCCATCGCCGTGCTGGGCGGCGAAGCGCAGTGAGCGGGGGCCGTTGCCGGCCAGGATGAACGGGACACGTGGTTGCTGGACGCAACCAGGCAGCGTACGCCCGTTCCGGGTCTCGAAGTACTCGCCCTTGAAGTCGACGCCGTCCGTCGTGAGCAAGGTGTCCAAGAGTTTCACGAACTCCTGGTAGCGGTCCTGCTTCTCGCGGGGCGTGAGGTCCGGACCGCCCTGGATCGTCGCGTCCAGGCTGCCGCCGGCGCCGATGCCACAGAGGAAACGGCCGTTCGAGACGTCGTCGATCGCCAGCACGTCGCGGGTCAGCGCCAGCGGGTGCCGGAAGTTCGGCGAGGTGACGAAGGTGCCGAGCTTGATCGCCGACGTGACCATCGCCGCCGCCGTCAGCGTCGGCGTCGTCCCGAACCACGGTGAATCCTGCAAGCTGCTCCAGGTCAGGTGGTCGTACGTCCACGCATGGTCGAACCCGTACTCCTCCGCGCGCCGCCACAACGGCGCCGCCTGCTGCCAGCGGTACTCGGGCAGAATCGCAATTCCGAAACGCATGACCGCACCCTAACCGGGCGACACGACGGTGTGGCCGAAACCACGATTGTTGCGTTTTGCCACGATCTCCGACACGGTCGGGGGGCACAATCCCCGACACAACTGAACGGAGGCGCGCCCAAGCGAGGCGTGACTAACCTGTGGCGATCGACATCGACAGCCCGGCAGACACTCCAGACAACCCCGATAACACAGACAACATCGGAAACACACATCCCGCAATAGCGACCCCACCGCCTCCCGGCAGCCGAAGTCACGGTTCCGGACTCGACCGCGTCACGTTCGGCGTCACCGCGGTCATCGCCCTGGCCTTCGTCGCCTGGGGCATCGTCGACGCCGGCAGCCTCGGCACCTCGTCCACCTCGGCGCTGGGCTGGGTCGAGCAGAACACCGGCTGGCTGTTCGTCCTGCTGGCCTCCGGGTTCGTCGTGTACGTGATCTGGCTGGCCGCCGGCCGGTACGGGCGCATCCCCCTCGGCCGGGACGACGAGAAACCCGAGTTCAAGACCGTGTCCTGGGTGGCGATGATGTTCAGCGCCGGCATGGGCATCGGCCTGATGTTCTTCGGCGTCAGCGAACCGCTCTCGCACTTCACCAGTCCCCCGCCCGGCACGGTCGAGGGCGGCTCGTCGCAGGCGCTCGAGACGGCGATGGCGACGACGCTGTTCCACTGGACGCTGCACCCGTGGGCGATTTACGCAGTCGTCGGCATCGCGATCGCGTACGGCACCTTCCGGCGCGGGCGTTCACAGCTGATCAGCGCGGCCTTCGCACCGCTGCTCGGGCGCCGTACCGAGGGTCCGATCGGGAAGCTGATCGACGGGCTGGCGATCTTCGCGACCCTGTTCGGTTCGGCCGCGTCGCTCGGGCTCGGTGCGCTGCAGATCGGTTCCGGCGTACGCATCCTCGGCTGGCTGGACCAGACCGGGAACGGCGTGATGATCGGCGTGATCGCGGTGCTGACCGCCGCGTTCGTCGCGTCCGCGGTGTCCGGGGTCGCCAAGGGCATCCAGTGGCTGTCCAACATCAACATGGTGCTGGCCGTCGTACTGGCCGTCTTCGTGTTCATGGTCGGCCCGACGGTACTGATCCTGAACCTGGTACCGACGGCGATCGGCGACTACTTCCGCGATCTCGCCGACATGGCCGCCCGGACCGAGGCGAGCGGCGGCGACGCGATGGCCAAGTGGCTGTCCGGCTGGACCGTCTTCTACTGGGCCTGGTGGATTTCGTGGACGCCGTTCGTCGGCATGTTCATCGCCCGGATCAGCCGCGGCCGCACGATCCGGCAGTTCGTCACCGGCGTACTGCTGGTGCCGTCGCTTGTCAGCGTGCTGTGGTTCTGCATCTTCGGCGGTACCGCGATCGACATCCAGCGCGGCGGTACGGACATCGCGGGCGAATCGACCAGTGAAGGCCAGCTGTTCGGCATGCTCGACCACATCCCGCTCACCGCGGTGACGACGATCCTGGTCGTGATGCTGGTGGCGATCTTCTTCGTGTCCGGCGCGGACGCGGCGTCGATCGTGATGGGTACGCTGTCCGAACGCGGCGCGATCGAACCGAAGAAGCCGCTGGTCATCTTCTGGGGCGTACTCACCGGAGCCGTCGCGGCCGTGATGCTCTTGGCCGGCGGAGGCGGATCAGACGCCTTGCAAGGCTTGCAGAACGTCACGATCGTCGCGGCCCTGCCGTTCGCCGTCGTGATGGTCGGCCTGGCCGTAGCCCTGGCCAAGGACCTCCGCACCGATCCCCTGATGCTCCGCCACGAAATCGGCACCGACGCCGTCGAAGCAGCAGTCATCGAAGGCGTCAGCAACCACGGCGAAGACTTCGCCCTGGTGGTCGCCGGCAACGGCGCAGCGGTGACGGAGGGCTCGAAAGCAGAGGACGCACAGGTGGCTCCAAAGCCTCCGACCAGCTGAGTTCCAGGTTCCGCGGGTCCCGCGCCTCGCGCAGGACCCGCGGAACCTGGCCTAAGATGAATCGACGAGAGGAGATAGGCATGGCAGCCCCGGCACCGGAGTTCCCGTTCGATCCGCTGATCGACCTCGACGGTCTGTGGACCATCGAGCTGGCGCAGCGCTACCTGCCTATCGAAGGTATGCCGCCGGCCAGATACGAGGCCGTTGAGGGAAGGCTGCGGATGAGTCCACGCGAGGGCAGCGCGAACAGCTGGGCAACGCTGCGGCTAGCCTTCCAGCTGGACGGACCTGCGCGCGCGGCCGGGCACGCCTTGTACTCGGCGCTGAACGTACGCACTGGGCTCAGCGGCTGGATCGAGCCTGACCTGGTGCTTCTCCGCGAACGTGTTCGGCAGCAGACCTGGATCGAGGCCGAGCAGGTCCTGTGCCCGATCGAGATCATCTCACCGTCGTCCTTCCATCGGGACCGCATCGACAAGCCGGCGATCTGCGCCCGCCAAGGCATTCCGTATTACATGCATGTCCAGATCGGTGTAGCCGACGCGCAGGTGGAGCTCTTTCGCCTCGTCGGCGGACAGTACGTGACCCACGCAGCGGCGGTGTCGGGTGAGATCTTCCGGATGTCCGAGCCGTTCGAGTTCGCGTTCGATCCGATCGAATTGCTCGAAGTACATTAGCCCAGCACTAGCCGGCCCGCGCCGGCGTCGGGAAGGTGGCTAGGGAGTTGGTGCCGATGCTTCCTAGCCATACCTTCCCGTTGCGTTCGCGGACTCCGGTGGGCATGTGGAAGTTCGGGTGTTTGGCGCGGAGGTCGTGGATCAGGGTGCCGGATTCGTCGTAGGCCTGGATCTCGATGATGTCGGCGGCCTTCGGTTTGAGGGCGTCCGGGAGGGACCAGACCAGCTTCCGGAAAGCCGGGTGCTTGGGTAGCAGGAAGTCGAGTACGGCGTTGCGGGGCGAGCCGACCGCGACCCAGATCAGCCCGTCCGAGCCGCGGGCGATGTTGTCCGGCAGGCCGGGGATCGCCGCGATCTTCTCCGGTTCGGCGCCGGTGGTGGTGAGATCCAGCTTGTACAGCCCGTACATCGCGGTTTCCGCCCAGAACAAGGAGCGGCGATCAGCGCTCAGCGCCACACCGTTCGGGAACGCCCGGCCGGTGGCGAGCTGCGTCACCACGCCATCGGGCGTACGCCGGTAAACGCTTCCGGTGGCCGAATGCTCGAGCAGATCGGCCATCCACTCGTCGATCCCGAACCGGGTGGACGAGTCGGTGAAGTAGATCGTGCCGTCCTCGGTCACGTCCGCGTTGTTGCAGAACCGCAGCGGCCGGCCGTCGATCTCGGACAGCAGTGTCGCGATCCGGTTGTCCCGGTCGAGCGTGAGCAGGCCACGGTTCGCGTCGCAGATCAGTACCTTGCCGTCCGGCAGCCATTCCAGCCCGAGCGGGCGGCCGCCGGTGTCCGCGAGCGTACTGATGGTTCGCCCGTCCGCGCTGACCCGGAGGATCCGCCCGTCGTACAGCCCGGTCAGTACGCTGCCGTCCGCGTCGATCAGCGTGTCCTCGGGCCCGGCACCGGGCAACTCGACGACCTCGACATCCACGTTCACCGGGTACCGCACCGGGGCCGCGGGCGGTGGCGTCCAGCGAACCGGGGCAATCGACGATTTCATGCCGAGACCTTACCGCCAGTCGCGGGCTGAACGCAGAAGGTCCGGACTCCGTGCTGGAGTCCGGACCTTGCGCGCTCAGAAGATGACTTCGCCGCGGGCGCGACGGGCGCGGAGCTTTTCCAGGGCCTCGTCGAGGATTTCCTGGGCCTCCTGTTCGGAGCGCCGCTCCTTCACGTACGCCAGGTGGGTCTTGTAGGGCTCGATCTTCGGCGGCGGGGGTGGGTTGTTCACATCGGTGCTGGTCGGCAGACCGCACCGCGGACAGTCCCACTCCTCCGGGATGGAGGCCTCGACCGCGAACCAGGTCGCGGTCTCGTGCCCGTTCGCACAGAAGAAGACGATGCGCTGCCGGGGCGCGGTGTCGCCGCGCTCCGCCTCGCCCATCGGCCCGGCACCGACCCGGCTGCCACGAATCGCACTGCCACCACCAGCCACGGGAACCTACTCCCCCTCAGCCGAGCTTGTAGAGCAGGCCGACCGCGACGATGGAGGCGAACCAGATCAGCCCGACGCCGATCGTGATCCGGTCCAGGTTCCGCTCGGCGACCGAGGAGCCGCCCAGGCTGGACGACACCCCGCCACCGAACAGGTCCGAGAGGCCGCCACCGCGGCCTTTGTGCAGCAGTACCAGCAGCGTGAGGAACAGGCTGCAGACGATCACGACGATCGAGAAAGCGAGAATCACGAGGAGTAGCCTAACTGAAGGTCCAGGTAACGGCAGATGCCGGCGAACTCGTCCACCTGGAGGCTCGCACCTCCGACCAGGCAGCCGTCGACATCCGGTTGGGCCATGATGCCACCTGCACTGGCCATCTTCACCGATCCACCGTAAAGAATCCGTACCGAGTCGGCGACCGACGGTGAGATCGTCTCCTCCAAGCGGCCCCGGATCGCCGAAATCACCTCTTGGGCGTCCTCCGGCGTCGCGACCTCGCCGGTACCGATCGCCCAAACCGGCTCGTACGCGATCACCAGCTTGCGGACGTCGTCCTGCTTCAGCCCGGCCAGCGCGCCGTCCACCTGCGCCAGCGTGTACGGCACCTGCTCGCCGGCCTTGCGGACCTCGAGCCCCTCGCCGACGCAGACGATCGGGACCAGGCCCGCCGCCAGCGCCTTCGTGGTCTTCGCGTTCACCGTCGCGTCGTCCTCGGCGTGGTACTGCCGGCGCTCCGAGTGGCCGGTCAGCACGTAGCTGCAGCCGAGCTTGGTCAGCATCGACGCCGAGATCTCACCGGTGTACGCGCCCGCGTCCTGGGTGGACACGTCCTGCGCGCCGTACTTGATCTTCATCCGGTCACCGTCGACCAGCGTCTGCACGCTGCGGATGTCGGTGAACGGCGGCAGCACCGCCACCTCGACCCGCTCGAAGTCGTGCTTCTTGTCCTGCAGCGTCCAGCTCAGCTTCTGCAGCAGGTGCACGGCCTCGACGTGGTTGAGGTTCATCTTCCAGTTGCCCGCCATCAAGGGTGTGCGGGCAGCCGTCGAAACATTGACAGCGTCGGCCATCAGGTCAGTCCTCTTCCAGTACGGCGAGACCCGGGAGCTCCTTGCCCTCCAGGTATTCCAGCGACGCGCCACCACCGGTGGAGATGTGGCCGAACGCGTCGTCGGCGAAGCCCAGCTGCCGGACCGCGGCGGCCGAATCGCCACCACCGACCACGCTCAGCCCGCTCACCTCGGTCAACGCCTGCGCGACGGCCTTGGTTCCGCCGGCGAACGGCGCCATCTCGAAGACGCCCATCGGGCCGTTCCAGAACACCGTCTTCGCGCCGGCGATCTCGGCCGCGAAGGCCTTGCCGGAGTCCGGGCCGATGTCCAGACCGAGCTGGCCGGCCGGGATCGCGTCCGCGGCCACCACCGTCGCCGGCGAGTCGGCGCTGAACTCGGGCGCGACCACGATGTCGGTCGGCAGCACGATCTTGTCCGCGGCCTGCTTCAGGTACCCGCGGACGACGTCCAGCTGGTCCTCCTCGAGCAGGCTCTTGCCGACCTCGTGGCCCTGCGCCTTCAGGAAGGTGAAGACCATCCCGCCGCCGATCAGCAGCTTGTCGGCTTTCTCCAGCAGGTTGTCGATGACGGCGAGCTTGTCCGACACCTTCGCGCCGCCGAGCACCACAACGTACGGACGCTCCGGCTGCTCGGTCAGCTTCTTCAGCACCTCGACCTCGGCCAGTACCAGGCCGCCGGCCGCGTGCGGGAGCTTGCGCGCGACGTCGTACACGGATGCCTGCTTGCGGTGCACGACACCGAAACCGTCGCTCACGAACAGGTCCGCGAGCGCGGCGAGCTCCTCGGCCAGCCCGGCCCGCTCGGCCTCGTCCTTGCTCTCCTCGCGCGGGTCGTACCGCACGTTCTCCAGCAGCAGGACCTCACCCTCGTCCAGGTCCTGTACGGCCGACTGCGCCGCATCGCCGGTGACGTCCCCGGCGAAATGCACGGTGATGCCCTCGGGCTGCAGCAGCTCGCCGAGCCGCGTCGCCACCGGGGCCAGCGTGTACGCCGGGTTCGGCTCGCCCTTGGGGCGGCCGAGGTGCGCGGTGACAATCACCTTGGCGCCGGCCTTGGCCAGCTTGATCAGGGTCGGCAGCGAGGCCCGGATCCGGCCGTCGTCGCCGATCACCCCGGCCTTGATCGGCACGTTCAGGTCGGACCGGACCAGCACCCGCTGCCCGGCCAGGTCGCCGAGATCTTCGATCGTCTTCACAGTTCAGCTTCCTCGGGGTGAACGAGCTCCGCGCCCGGAGCCGGAGCTCCGGACGCAGAGCCGGCGGGAGTACGTCAGAGCGAGGCGCCGACGTGGTTGACCAGGTCGACGAGGCGGTTCGAGTAGCCCCACTCGTTGTCGTACCAGCCGTAGACCTTCACCTGGTTGCCGAGCACCTTGGTGATCGGCGCGTCGTAGATGCAGGATGCCGGGTCGGTGACGATGTCCGAGGACACGATCGGGTCCTCGCTGTACCGCAGGATGCCCTTGAACTCGCCGTCGGCCGCGGCCTTGTAGGCGGCGTTCACCTCGTCGACGGTGACCTCGCGGCCGAGGTCGACGGTCAGGTCGGTGATCGAGCCGGTCGGCACCGGAACCCGCAGCGAGTAGCCGTCGAGCTTGCCGTTCAGCTCCGGCAGCACCAGGCCGATCGCCTTCGCGGCACCGGTGGAGGTCGGCACCACGTTCAGCGCGGCGGCGCGGGCGCGGCGCAGGTCCTTGTGCGGGCCGTCCTGCAGGTTCTGGTCCTGGGTGTACGCGTGGATCGTGGTCATCAGACCCTTTTCGATCGTGAACGCGTCGTGCAGGACCTTGGCCAGCGGGGCCAGGCAGTTCGTGGTGCAGGACGCGTTCGAGATGATCGTGTGCTTCTCTGCGTCGTACAGCTTGTGGTTCACGCCCATCACCACGGTCAGGTCCTCGTTCTTCGCCGGGGCGGAGATGATGACCTTCTTGGCGCCGTTGTCGGCGTGCGTCTTGGCCTTGGTGGCGTCGGTGAAGAAGCCGGTGGACTCGATCACCACGTCGGCGCCGACGTCCGACCACTTCAGGTTCGCCGGGTCGCGCTCGGCGAAGGCCTTGAAGCTGTGGCCGGCGACGGTGATGTCGTCCTCGGTCGCGGTCACCTCGCCCGGGAAGCGGCCCAGAATCGAGTCGTACTTCAGCAGGTGAGCGAGGGTCTGATTGTCGGTCAAGTCATTGACGGCGACGACCTCGATGTCGGCACCGGACGCCTGCACGGCGCGGAAGAAGTTACGGCCGATGCGGCCGAAGCCGTTGATACCTACGCGTACGGTCACGGGACTACGTCTCCTCTGAACTGGCTTTGCATTGCCGCTACAGCCCGAAGACTAGCCCAACCGCCCACCCGGCCAACTGGTAGCATCCACATCAGACCACCCCGACCCGTGAATACCTGCCGGACCAGACCACCCCCACGTAACAAAGCCCCGGAAACCTCCCGGGGCCCTGTCATGAATACCAGTTGACCAGCTGGTGCCTGCCGGCCGGCGGGACAGGCGTCAGCCGAGCCCCAGCGAAGGCTTCGGCGCACGCGCTCCGGCGCCACTGTCATGGGCGCCGTCCTTGGCGCCGGCCGCGTCCGGCTCCGCCTTGCTGACGGCGCCGAGCGGCGCCTGCCCGCTGTTCAGCAGATCCCGCGCGAAGGCCACGTCCCCGGCCTGCCCGACCCGCAACGCCCCGGCCAGCCGATCCACTCCGGTCTGCGGAGCTGCCTGAAATCCGTTGTCCGGCCAGTTCGGAGCCGCCTCCTCCGGGTCGGCGACCATCTTGCCTTTCGCCGCCTCCTCGGCAGCCTTGCGGGCTTCCTCCGCTTTCCGGAAGTCCTCTAGCTCCTGCGCCCGTTTCGCGGTCTCCATCTGGACCCGCAGCGCCTCGTCCATCTGCTGCCGCTTGTACAGCTCTTCTTCGTTGCTGTCACCCATGGTTCTCCGATCGTCGCTCCCGGTGTGGGTATAACGATCCAACCAACCCCGCAAGGGGTTCGCAGTGGGCTGTGGGTAACGATTCGGTCAGGCCGGGTCGAGCATGTCCGGGGTGAGGTTGGCTTCGGTGTTGGGGATGCCGAGGTCGGAGGCGCGTTTGTCGGCCATGGCGAGGAGGCGGCGGATGCGGCCGGCCACCGCGTCCTTGGTGAGCGCCGGTTCGTGCAGCTGGCCGAGCTCTTCGAGGCTGGCCTGCTTGTGTTCGAGCCGGAGCTTGCCGGCAATCTGCAGGTGGTCGGGGACGTCGTCGCCGAGGATCTCCAGCGCGCGCTCCACCCTCGCACCGGCGGCCACCGCGGCCCGAGCGGAGCGGCGCAGGTTGGCGTCGTCGAAGTTGGCCAGCCGGTTCGCGGTCGCGCGCACCTCGCGCCGCATCCGGCGCTCCTCCCAGGCCAGCACCGATTCGTGCGCACCGAGCCGGGTCAGCAGCGCACCGATCGCGTCTCCGTCCCGGATCACCACCCGGTCGACGTTGCGTACCTCGCGAGCCTTCGAACCGATCCCAAGCCGCCGCGCGGCACCGACCAGCGCGAGCGCCGCCTCCGGTCCCGGGCAGGTCACCTCGAGCGAGGACGACCGGCCGGGCTCCGTCAGCGAGCCGTGCGCCAGGAACGCGCCCCGCCAGGCCGCTACCGCGTCACAGGACGCCCCGGACACGACCGCCGGCGGCAACCCACGGACCGGCCGGCCGCGGTTGTCCACCAGCCCGGTCTGGCGCGCCAGCGCGTCACCGTCCCGGACCACCCGGACGACGTACTTGGTCTGCTTGCGGATTCCGGACGGGGAGATCACCACGACGTCCGACGGGTGACCGAAGATCTCGGCAATGTCCTTCCGCAACCGCCGCGCCGCCGCGCCGCTGTCCAGCTCCGCTTCCACGACGATCCGCCCCGACACCAGATGAAGCCCACCCGCAAACCGCAGAATCGACGAAACTTCAGCCTTCCGGCAGCACGGTTTCGTCACCTGAATACTGGTCAGCTCGGACTTCACCTGTGCTGTCATCGCCATAGAAAGCATCCTCCCACCCATGTCAAAGACCCTCGGATCACCAACGGGCCGCGGCTGCTCCGGTTACGGGTTCCGGATCCGGCTGCAACCTTTTGGGCCAGCGGGTGCGTTACCTCCCGCGACCATGTGAGCCGAGGTCGAGAGGAGGGGTATGAGGTCAGCGGACGAAGCCGAGTTCACCGAGTTTGCGGGGAGCATGATTCGGCGGTTGCGGCGTACGGCGTACCTGATGTGTGGTGACTGGCACCGGGCCGAAGATGCGGCGCAGGACGCGTTGGTGAAGGTCTATCGGCGGTGGAACCGGATCGATCGCAGCCAAGGGCTGAACGGGTACGCGCATCAGTGCCTGGTGACGGCGGTGTTCGACCAGGGGCGGAAACCGTGGCGGCGTGAGCGGCTGATCGACGTGCACGAACCACCGCAGGTACACGACTCGGTCGGTTCGGTGAACGACCGGATGCTCGTGGTGCAGGCACTCGCCTCGCTACCGCCCGGCCAGCGCGCGTGCGTCGTACTGCGGCACTACGCCGACCTCAGCCTCGAGCAGACCGCCGAGATCGTCGGCGTCAGCGTGGGTGGTGTGAAGAGCCAGACGTCCCGCGGCCTCGCCCAGCTTCGCGAACTTCTCGACCAGACCGAAAGGAGTGCCTCGTGAGCAACGACATCGAACGCCTGCTGGCGAACGCCGCCGACGACACCGACCAGCCCTTGAACACCAGCCCCGGCGAGATCGTCGGCCGCGCCCGGCGGTCGGCCCGCAAAGCCCGGATCGCGACCATCTCGACCTCCGTACTGACCGCGGCCGCGGTCATCGGCGGCGCCGCGGCCTGGTCCGCGCACCGCGTCGACGGCGAAGCACCGGTCGCGGGTGCGGGCCAGACCGTCACAGTGGATGTGAAGACCGGCTGGCTGATCGACCGGGAGACGGGTAAGGCCATCGCGCCCGCACCACCGGTCAGCCGGGTCAGTGACAGCGACATCATCAAGCGCTGCGCCGGCTACGACAAATCGCCGAGGTACGAGCCGGTGCCGGCCTGGGACAAGGCCGGCCCGGTCACCGCCCGGTGGAAGGTCGCGGTGAAGACGAGCTCCGGCGGCGCCATTGGCGCGACGCTTGTCTCGCCGGATCGCACGGTCGTGGCCGTCTGTAACGCCACCGACGGCAAGTATCCGAGCTGGGGCTTCGGCCGCCGGCCGCTGTCCCCCGCGCCGGCCGACGGCCTCGTCTTCGAGGCCGGGCGGATCGACGGATTGCGCGTACCGGCCACGGTGACGAAGGTGCTCGTCGAGGTACCCGGCGAAAAGGTACTACGGGAAGCACTGCTCGGCTCGGACGGCATCTACCGGATCGGCGTCGTCCCGAGCCCTCCCGGCACGGCCCGTGGCGCCACGATCCAGAAGCCACGCATCCGCGGGTACGACGCGAACGGCCGCAAGGTACTTGACCGGGTGATCCCGTTCGCGATCCAGAAGCTGCCGGCGATCACGTTCCCGATCCAGAAGCAGCCGGTGACCCCGCACCGCTGACCGGGGTCAGCTGAGGATCTCGCGGTAGACCTTTGCCAGTTTGTCCGGGGCGTGGTGCAGGTCGCGGTCGTCGTCCGCGACGTCCGCGATCACCAGCTCGGCCCCGAGGGACTGTGCCGTCCGGCGCAGTGACTCGGGGTCGGGCACGTGGCCGGTGTCGGCGAGGACGACGTCGATGCGCAGGTCGGGGGCGTGCGCGGCCAGCACCTCGAGGTGCGTCTCCGGCGAGAACCCGTCGGTCTCGCCCTTCTGTTCGCCCAGGTTCAGCGTGATCAACCGGCGCGCGCTGGTCTGCTCAAGGCCGCGGCAGAGCGCGGGTACCAGCAAGTTCGGAATCACCGACGTGAACCAGGAGCCTGGGCCGACGACCACCCAGTCGGCTTCCGCGACAGCAACCAGCGCCTCGGGGCATGCCGGTGGGTCGGCGGGATCGAGCGCGACGTCGACGACGTGACCCTCGGTCGACGCGACATCGGCCTGGCCGCGGATCTCGGTGATCGCCTCCGGATGGTCCGGGTCGAGGCCGAGCACCCGCGCGGTGATGTCGAGCGGTACGGCCGACATCGGCAGTACACGTCCTTGCGCACCGAGCAGCCGCGCCACCCAGTCGAGCCCGTCGACGGCCTCACCGAGCAGCTCCCACAACGCGACGATCAGCAGGTTGCCGACCGCGTGGTCGTGCAGTTCACCGTTGCTGCGGAACCGATGCTGAAGCACATCGGCCCACGTACGCCCCCACTCGTCGTCGCGGCACAGCGCGGCCAGCGCCATCCGCAGGTCGCCCGGCGGCAGCACACCGAGCTCTTTGCGCAGCCGCCCGGACGAGCCACCGTTGTCCGCGACGGTGACGACCGCGGTCAGCTGATCGGTGACATGGCGAAGAGCAGACAGGGACGCGGCCAGCCCGTGTCCCCCGCCCAAAGCGACAACCCTGGGTGGCCGGCGGGGGCCTGGGGGTCGCTCCCCAGATGACACGTCAGAGCGCCTTGCCCCGTGCTCTCCGCGGGCAGAGCTGCCCCAAGCGCTCTGATTCACTCCCGCCCCAGGTCCCTGTGCACGACCAACGTCGGCGATCCCTTCTCGCGCAGCCTGCGGGCGATCTCCTCGGCCATCGCGACGCTGCGGTGCTTACCCCCGGTGCAGCCAATCGCGACGGTGACGAAGCGCTTGCCCTCGTTCAGGTAGCCGGTCCGCAGGGTGTCCAGCACGTCCACGTAGTTCTGCAGGAACTGCTGGGCCAGCGGATGGCCGAGCACGAAGTCTGACACAGGCCGGTCCCGACCGGTCATCGGGCGCAGGTCGGGCTGCCAGTACGGGTTCGGGATGAAGCGCATGTCGGCGACCACGTCGGCGTCCACCGGGATGCCGTACTTGAAGCCGAACGACACCACCGTCGCCCGGAGCTCCGCGTTCTCCTCGTCGCCGAAGGCGTTCACGATCTTCGCGGCCAGCTGGTGGATGTTCAGGCTGGAGGTGTCGATCACCAGGTCGGCGCCGGCCCGGATGTCGCCGAGCAGTGCGCGTTCGCGCTGGATGCCGTCCAGCAGCCGGCCCTCGCCCTGCAGCGGGTGCGGCCGGCGGACACTCTCCTGCCGGCGCACGATCACGTCGTCGGACGCCTCCAGGAACAGCGTCAGCGGCCGGAAGCCCTTCAGCCGCAGGTCGTGGATCGCCGAGCTCAGCTCGTCGAAGAACAGCCCGGTCCGGACGTCGACGACAACGGCGAGCCGCGGCGCCGCGCCGGTCCCGACGGTCTGCTCGACGATGGTGGTGAGGAACATCGGTGGCAGGTTGTCCACCACGAACCAGCCGAGGTCCTCCAGTACGTCGGCGACCGAACTCCGGCCCGCGCCGGACATCCCGGACACGATGATGAGGTTGCCGCCCGTGTCGTCCATCAGTTCTCAGTTCTCCCCTGCATCCCCGTGGTCTGCCCGTCATCGCCGGCGGCCGCATCGTTCGGCCGCGGTCCGGCCGGCGCCGGGACGTCGTCGCCAAGTATCTCGCCTGTGGCCGTGTTCACCGACGGCGCCCGGCCGGTTTCCGCCTGAGTTGCGGCAGCGTTCACCGCGAGGACCACCGACTCCGCCGTCCGGCGGCCGAAACCGGGCAGTGCCTCGACCTCGTCGAGCGTGGCCGCACGCAACTTCTTCAACGATCCGAAGTGCCGCAGCAGCGTCTTCCGGCGTACGTCACCCAGCCCCGGCACTTCGTCGAGGACGCTCTCCACCATCGACTTCGACCGGCGGTTGCGGTGATGGGTAATGGCGAACCGGTGCGCCTCGTCGCGCAGGCGCTGCAGCAAGTACAGCCCTTCCGACGTACGCGAGAAGATGACCGGGTCTTCCTCGTCCGGCAGCCAGACCTCTTCCAGACGCTTGGCCAGACCGCAGACCGGGATGTCGCCGAGGCCGAGCTCGTCCATCGCCTGCCGGGCCGCCGCGACCTGGGGCGGACCGCCGTCGACCACCACCAGCCCGGGCGCGTAGACGAACTTCTTCGCCCGCCCGGTCTCGGGATCGACCAGCGCCGCGTTCGGGTCCTCGTCGCCGGTCATCGTCGCCCGCTCGTCGAGCAGGCGCTTGAAGCGGCGGGTCAGCACCTCGGCGATCGAGGCGACGTCGTTCTGCCCCTCGACGCCCTTGATCACGAACCGCCGGTACTCGCTCTTCCGTGGCAGGCCGTCCTCGAAGACGACCATCGACGCGACCACCTCGGTGCCCTGCAGGTTCGAGACGTCGTAGCACTCCAGCCGCAGCGGCGCCTCCGGCAGGTCCAGCCCGGCCTGGATCTCCTCCAGCGCCTGGTTCCGGGTGGTCAGGTCGCTGGCGCGCTTGGTCTTGTGCATCGTCAGCGTCTGCAGCGCGTTGCGCTCGACGGTCTCCATCAGCGCCTTCTTGTCGCCGCGCTGCGGCACCCGGATCGCGACGCGCGCGCCGCGCGTACGCTCCAGCCACTCGGTCAGCGCCTCGGCGTCGTCCGGCATCGTCGGGACCAGGATCTCCCGCGGAATCGCATCGCCGGAATCACCCGCATACGTCTGCTGGATGAACTGTGAGACCAGGTCGGCCGTGGTCGCCGTACCGTCCGCCTTGTCCGCGATCCAGCCGCGCTCACCGCGAATCCGGCCGCCACGGACGTAGAAGATCTGCACCGCTACTTCGAGCGGGTCCTCGCTGAGCGCGATCACGTCGGTGTCGGTGCCGTCGCCGAGCACGACCGCGTTCTTCGCCAGCGCCTTCTCCAGCGCGGCCAGGTCGTCGCGGATCTTCGCGGCTCGCTCGTACTCCAGCTCGGCCGCCGCGGCCTGCATCTCCTTCTGCAGCCGGCGCACGTACGTGGAGGTCTGGCCGGAGAGGAAGGCGGCGAAGTCGTCGACGATCTTCCGGTGCTCCTCCTGGCTGACCTGACCGGTGCAGGGCGCGGCACATTTACCGATGTACCCGAGCAGGCACGGCCGGCCGATCTGCCGGTGCCGGTTGAACACACCCTTGCTGCACGAGCGCATCGGGAACACGCGCAGCAACAGGTCGACGGTCTCCCGGATCGCCCAGGCATGGCTGTACGGACCGAAGTAGCGCACGCCCTTCTTCTTCTGGCCGCGCCCGACCATCACGCGCGGATAGTCCTCGTTGAGGGTGATCGCGAGCCACGGGTACGACTTGTCGTCCCGGTACTTCACGTTGAAGCGTGGGTCGTACTCCTTGATCCAGGAATACTCCAGTTGCAGTGACTCGACCTCGGTGCTGACCACCGTCCACTCGACCTTGGCGGCCGTCGTCACCATCGCCTGCGTCCGGGGATGCAGGTTCACCAGATCCTGGAAGTACGACGACAAGCGGGCGCGCAGGTTCTTCGCCTTGCCGACATAGATCACCCGGCCGGCGGAGTCACTGAAGCGATAGACACCCGGCGAGTCAGGGATCGATCCCGGAGCGGGACGGTAGGAGGAGGGATCAGCCACCAGACCACCCTAGTTCGGCCCACGGACAAATCCGGAATTCCGGCAAAGTCTCCACTGCGACTTCAATGACACACTTGAAGGTATGACGATCGAAGAGCTTGACCTGAGATTTCGTGGGTACGACGGGGTGCGGATGCTCGAAGGACAGGGCGACCTGTTCTACCTGTACGACCCGGCCGCTGATCTGCCACCGGAGCGGCAGCAGCCGTTCGCCACCATCGTCACCGGGGATCACTACGAGAAGGTGTCGCGGCTGGACGAACCAGGCGCCTGGCGATTGAACCTCGCGCTGACCAAAGCCACGTACACGTCGCTGTTCGGTCCGGTGCCGACCGAGCGGAACGCCGACTGGGTGCTCGACTCGGGACACGACTACAGCGCCCGGGACACGTTGATGCCGCATCCGTTCTATGCCGCCCAGCACTGGGTGGCGATCGTGAACCCCACCGGTCTGGACCAGCTGTTGCCGTTGATCGAGGAGTCGTACGCGTTCGCGGCCCGGAAGTTCGCCAACCACCAGGCCCGCCAGAGCTCCTGAACGTTGCGGTCCTGTTGCGGGTTGGCCCATAAGCCTGGGTTGACCCCCGGCTGGGATGGGCGCACTCCCTAGCGTGTGAATCAGGGTAGATGTGCAGGACCTTTGCGTGAGGCAACAAGGCCTGGCGCTGACACGAGGGAGTTCCGCCCATGTTCCCATCCCTTCGCAGGTTCCCAGCACTCCGCCGGCCACGCGCCGCGATCGGCTTGCTGGCTGTGTCCGCGCTCGCCGTCAGCGGCGCCGCCACGGCCGGGAGCGCCGCAGCTGTCCCGGATCCGGCCGGTCCGGACGCGACCGGCTCCGGCGCGGTGGCGATCCGCGGCGCCGGCAGCCCGAACGCGATCCCCGGCAGTTACATCGTCGTGCTGGCCGGCCAGAACTCGCGCGCCCAGACCCGGGTCGCCACCCAGAGCCTGGCCGCGAGCTACGACGTCAAGGTGAAGGACCAATACGACTCGTCGATCAAGGGTTTCTCCGCCGCGATGGACGCGGATCAGGCCAAGAAGCTGGCCGGCGATTCACGCGTCGCGTACGTGCAGCAGAACCAGAAGATCACCGTCAGCCAGGACGATCCGCCGTGGGGCCTGGACCGCGCCGACCAGCGCGATCTGCCGCTGGACAAGAAGTACGAGCCGACGTCGGACGCGAAGAACGTGAATGTGTACGTGATCGACACCGGCATCTACGCGAAGCACAAGGACTTCGGTGACCGCGCTTCGGTCGGTACCGACACGGTCGGCGACGGGCAGAACGGTGTCGACTGCATGGGCCACGGCAGCCACGTGGCCGGCACCATCGGCGGCACGACGTACGGCGTCGCGAAGGCCGCGCATCTCGTCGCGGTCCGGGTGCTCGACTGCAAGGGCTCCGGGTCGACCGAGTCCGTGGTGGCCGGCATCGACTGGGTGACCAAGAACGCCAAGAAGCCGGCGGTCGCGAACATGAGCCTCGGCGGCGGCGCGGACGACGCGCTGGACGCCGCGGTGAAGGCGTCGATCGGCGCGGGCATCACCTATGCCGTTGCGGCAGGCAACGAAGGCACCGACGCCTGCCAGGGCTCACCGGCCCGCGAGCCGCTGGCGATCACCGTCGGCGCCACCGACGCCAAGGACCAGCGCGCGACGTTCTCCAACTTCGGTAAGTGCGTCGACCTGTTCGCGCCGGGGGTCGACATCACTTCGGTCGGCATCACCGGGCCGGACGCGACAGCGAAGATGAGCGGTACGTCGATGGCGACACCGCACGTCGCCGGCGGCATCGCCCTGTACCTGGCCGACCACCCGGACGCCACACCGGCCGACGTCACCAAGGCCCTCGTCACCGACTCCACCCCCGACAAGGTCACCGACCCAGGCGCCGACTCCCCCAACAAACTCCTCTACCTCGGCAAAGTAGACCCAGCCGCCGCCCACTGACCCACCCCACCCCACCCCGCACCGCACACGCCGCACCCACCGCACACGCCGGGCGGCGCCACACGTACGCCACACGCCGCACCCACCGCACACGCCGGGCGGCGCCGCTCGTACGCCACACGCCGGACCCACCGCACCCACCGCACCGACCGCACCGACCGCACGCCGGACGCGCCGCACCGCGCGCCCCGACGCCATTTCAGGGGTTCACCTCCAAGGGTGCTCGTTCACCATCCGCAGGCGGGTGGTGAACGGGCACTTTCAGGGGTTAACCCCTGAAACGGATCCGACGACAGAGCGGGTGGTCGCGAGGGGGGTGGGTGGCGCGGGGTCGGTGGAGCGGGAAGGGGTGGGGTCGGTGGAGCGGGAAGGGTGGGGTCAGGCGGATTCGACGATGTTGGTGCCTTGGACCTTTACGTTGACCGCGGGGAGGGGGGTGGAGGCCGGGCCGCTGACGGGGCTGCCGTCGGTGATGCTGAAGTGGCTGTTGTGGAACGGGCAGACGATCTGCCCGTTCTCCACTGAACCGATCGGGTTCCCTTGGTGCGTACAGATCGCCGAGAAGCCCTTGTACTGACCCGCCGTCGGCTGGGTCACGACCACCTTCGCGTCGGTGAACACCTTCCCGCCGCCCACCGGTACGTCGGCCACCGGGCCGAGCACCGTGCCGCTGCCGCCCGCCGATGGCGTACCCGAAGCCGGCCCGGAACCGCTCGCGGACGGTGCCGTACCGGTGGTGCCGCCGCTCGTACCGCTGCCGCCGGTGTCGTTGCCGCCACAGGCCGCGAGGATCGGCGCGCTCGCACCCACGAGCGCGGCCATCGCCGCGCAACGGAGTACGGTCCGCCGGTCCCGCGTGGTGTCATCGGTCATGAATCCGGACCTCCAAGAGCCTGCCGGCCGAAGTAGTTGAACGTTCTCTAACGACTCAAACGACTGGGTCAGCCGATTGGTTCACCCGCGGCCGGATTGAACCGACGTTTGAAGGTTTCCGGCTGATGGCGATCCCGGCCCGCCGTGGCGCTAGGGTTTCCTTCGGCAGCGTACCCACCGAGAGGCAGGGACTCGGTCCGCACCCGCCCTGGGGCCCGGCACACTGTACTGGTGGGAGAGGCATGAAATGACAGGCACGACCGACGACACGACGGTGATGCGGGCGATCGCCGACCTCGCGCCGATCTGGTTCCCGGGCTGCGTCGTGGACACCGCGGAGCGGACGGTCGAGGTGGGCTGGGGCCGCGGCGCGCTGCAGATGTCGGCGGTGGTCGGGCTCCGGGAGATCATCGAGCGCTGTGACCAGTTGCCGCAGCAGCGGTGGGCCGAGCAGATCGAGGCATGGTTGCGGGCGGTCGTCGCGGAGGGCGAGCTCGCGACCGAGGAGCATCGGTACGGCGACGTCGGCGAGCGTCAGCGTGCTTTGCTGGTGCAGCGTGGTTGGTCGGCACGGACGGCGGGCCCGGTCGCGGATACATTGATTCCGTTCGGCGATCACTTCGAGGTGGTCGTGTTCGTCCGGACCGGGTCGGAGCTGCGGCGGCTGACCGTCGTACGCCGCTCGATGCTCGGGCTGGGTGAGCCGGACGTGCCGTCGCCGGTGCAGCTCAGTTTGCAGGAGATCGCGGATTTGGAGCCGGTCGAGCAGGACGGCATCTCGGTTCTGCACCGGGAGGACGATCCGCTGGTGTCGATGGCGATCGTCGACCGGGAGGACATCCTGCCGCAGGCGTCGATCGGGCTGGGCGTACTGGTTGGTGTACCGCGCCTGAGCACTGTCGCGTACTGCCCGGCGGACGCGGGTCAGGCGGTCGCGGATCGGTTGGCCCAGTACGTCGCCGACACCTACCGCGGCGCTTCTGACCAGTGCTGCCCCGACCTGTTCTGGATCCAGGGCGACCGCATGGTCCAAATCCCAGTCACCCTGGCCGACCCGCCGGCAGCAGTCCTCCCCCAGTCCCTACTCCCCACCCCCCGGAGAACCTGGCTCCGCCACCTCCTCCTACAACTCTTCCGCCGCTAACACCACAACTCCCCACCAAACCCCGCCGGCCACGGACGAAGCTGACCGGCCGATACGAAGCGCCGCCAACCACCCGCTCCCCGCCGAGGCAGCTCGCCCGCCCCGGCGCCTACAGCAGCCGCTCGGTCGGACTCGCCTTACCGGCGTCTGCAGCTAGCGCACTGATCCCCGGCCGGCGGCTGCCACCCCGCCCGCACAGTCAGCTCGCCCCGACCGTCCTGTCGTAGAGGACGGTCGGTGGGGCGCGGCGGTTCAGCGTGTAGGGCGGTTAGCGGGTTGCTCGCTTTCTTGGGGCTGCCTTTGTGGCTGGTGCCGTCTTCTTGGTTGCGGCCTTCTTGGCGACGGCCTTCTTGGCGGGGGGTGTTTTCTTGGCGGCTGCCTTCTTGGCGGCGGGTGCTGTCTTCTTTGCCGGGGCGGCGGCGGCCTGCTTCTTGGCGCTTGGTTTGGCGGCGCGGCCTTCGAGGATTTCGGCCAGGAAGGTGCCGGTGTACGACGCGGGGTTGGCCGCGACCTGTTCCGGCGTGCCCTCCGCGACCAGCGTGCCGCCGCGGCGACCACCGTCCGGGCCGAGGTCGATCAGCCAGTCGGCGGTCTTGATCACGTCCAGGTTGTGCTCGATCACCAGCACCGAGTTGCCCTTGTCGACCAGACCGCTCAGCACGCCGAGCAGCTTCCGGATGTCCTCGAAGTGCAGGCCCGTGGTCGGCTCATCCAGCACATACACCGTACGGCCGGTGGACCGCCGTTGCAGCTCCGACGCCAGCTTCACCCGCTGCGCCTCACCGCCGGACAACGTCGGCGCCGGCTGACCCAGCCGCACGTACCCCAGCCCGACCTCGACCAGCGTGGTCAGATGCCGCGAAATCGCCGGGATCGCCGCGAAGAACTCCGACGCCTCCTCGATCGGCATGTCCAGCACGTCCGCGACCGTCTTGCCCTTGTAGTGCACCTCGAGCGTCTCGCGGTTGTACCGCGCGCCGTGGCACACCTCGCACGGGACATACACATCCGGGAGGAAGTTCATCTCGATCTTCAGCGTGCCGTCGCCGGAGCACGCCTCGCACCGGCCGCCCTTCACGTTGAACGAGAAGCGGCCCTGCTGATACCCACGGACCTTCGCCTCGGGAGTGTCCGCGAACAACTTCCGGACGTGGTCCCAGACCCCGGTGTACGTTGCCGGGTTCGACCGCGGTGTCCTGCCGATCGGTGACTGGTCGACGTGGATGACCTTGTCGACCAGCTCCATCCCGGAGATCTTCGTGTGCCGCCCGGGGACCGCCCGCGCGCCGTAGATCTGCCGTGCCAGCGACGTGTACAGGATGTCGTTCACCAGCGTGGACTTGCCCGAGCCGGACACCCCGGTGACCGCGACGAACACCCCGAGCGGGATGGTCACGTCGATGTCCTTCAGGTTGTTCTGCCGGGCGCCGTACACGGTCAGCTCGCGGCCCTCGGTCAGCGGCCGGCGGATCGCCGGGATCGGGATCTCGCGGCGGCCGGACACGTACGCCCCGGTGATCGAGTCCGGGTGGTTGCGCAGGTCCTCGACGGTCCCGGACACGACCACCTGGCCGCCGTGCTCACCGGCGCCCGGGCCGATGTCGACGACCCAGTCGGCGTGGTCGATGGTGTCCTCGTCGTGCTCGACCACGATCAGCGTGTTGCCGAGCTCCTTGAGCCGGACCAGCGTCTCGATCAGCCGCCGGTTGTCCCGCTGGTGCAGGCCGATCGACGGCTCGTCCAGCACATACAGCACGCCGACCAGCCCGGAGCCGATCTGCGTCGCGAGCCGGATCCGCTGCGCCTCACCGCCGGACAGCGAACCGGCCGGCCGACTCAGCGCCAGATAGTCCAGGCCGACGTCGAGCAGGAACTGCAGCCGCTCGCCGATCTCCTTGACCACCCGCTCGGCGATCTGCTTCTCGCGCGTCGACAGCTCCATCTGGACCAGGAACGCGTGCACCTCGTCGATCGACATCGCGCTGATCTCGGCGATGTTCTTCCCACCGAGCGTGACCGCGAGCGAGATCGGCTTCAGCCGGGCACCGTTGCAGGCCAGGCACGGCACCTCGCGCATGTACTCCTCGAAGCGCTCCCGCCCGGTGTCGCTGGACGCCTCCGCGTGCCGGCGCTCCACGTACGGAATCACGCCTTCGAAGGTCGTGTAGTACGACCGCTCGCGGCCGTAGCGGTTCTGGTACGAGACGTGGACCTGCTTGTCGTGCCCGGTCAGCAGCGCCTTCTTCGCCTTCGCGGGCAGTTCCCCGAACGGCGTACTGGTCTTGAACTTCAGGTCCTTGGCCAGCGCCTCCAGCAACCGCTCGAAGTACTGCGTGACGTTCTGCCCCGACCAGGGCTGGATCGCGCCTTCGTCCAGTGACTTCGACGGGTCCGGGACCAGCAGCTCCGGGTCGACCTCCATCCGGGTACCCAGCCCCGCGCACACCGGGCAGGCACCATACGGCGAGTTGAACGAGAACGACCGCGGCTCCAGCTCGTCGATCGCGAGCGGGTGGTCGTTCGGGCAGGCGAGCTTCTCGGAGAACCGGCGCTCGCGGTGCGGGTCCTTCTCCGGCAGGTCGACGAAGTCCAGCACGACCAGACCACTGGCCAGGCCGAGCGCGGTCTCGACCGAGTCGGTCAACCGCTGCTTCGCCGAGCTCTTCACCGCGAGCCGGTCGACGACCACGTCGATGCTGTGCTTCTTCTGCTTGTCCAGCTTCGGCGGCTCGGTCAGCTGGATCGTCTCGCCGTCCACCCGCGCCCGGGCGAAGCCCTGACCGGTCAGTTGCCGGAAGAGGTCTACGTACTCCCCCTTGCGGCCGCGGACCACCGGCGCGAGCACCTGGAACCGGGTGCCCTCGTCGAGCTCGAGAACCCGGTCGACGATCTGCTGCGGAGTCTGCCGGGCGATCGGCTCACCGCACTCGGGACAGTGCGGCCGCCCGGCCCGGGCGAACAGCAGCCGGAGGTAGTCGTACACCTCGGTGATCGTGCCGACCGTGGACCGTGGGTTCCGCGAGGTGGACTTCTGGTCGATCGAGACGGCCGGCGACAGGCCCTCGATGAAGTCGACGTCGGGTTTGTCCATCTGGCCGAGGAACTGCCGCGCGTACGCCGACAGGGACTCCACGTACCGCCGCTGGCCCTCGGCGAAGATGGTGTCGAAGGCCAGGCTGGACTTCCCGGACCCGGAGAGGCCGGTGAAGACGATCATGGCGTCCCGCGGCAGGTCGACCGAGACGTCCTTCAGGTTGTGCTCACGCGCTCCGCGCACGATCAGACGGTCAGACACAAGCTCACTCTCAGCGGTTCTCGAGGGGTATCCGGGTGGATCTCTGGCATGCCCGGTCATGCTAACGAGGCCCACCGACAAAAACTTCCGCCGACGGATCCGGCACCCGGCTTCGAAAGTATATTCGATCATCTCCGCTGCCCCGGACCGGACCTGACGCGCCGTCGCCGGGAGTGCGAGGATCGTCGGAGTCACCGAACTCCAGGGAGAATCGCGATGCCCGAGTACCACGGAAACGTCAAGGTCGGCGGGCCGGCTCAGACCCACGAGCTGGCCAAGTTGATGATCACCAAGGTCGCGGTCGGGCCGATGGACAACAACGCCTACCTGTTGCGTTGCCGGCAGACCGACGAACAGGTGCTGATCGACGCCGCGAACGAGGCGGACACGCTGCTCCAGCTGATCGGCGACGGCGGCCTGGCCCGGGTGATCACCACGCACCAGCACCGGGACCACTGGGAGGCGCTTGCCGAGGTGGTCGCGCGGACCGGGGCCACCACGGTCGCGGGCCGGGACGACGCCGAGGGCATCCCGGTGCCGACCGACCAGCTCGTCGACGACGGCGACCAGATCGCGGTCGGCCGGTGCAGCCTGCGTGTCATCCACTTGAAGGGCCACACGCCCGGGTCGATCGCGCTGGTGTACGACGACCCGGACGGCGCGCCGCATGTGTTCACCGGCGACTCGCTCTTCCCGGGCGGCGTCGGCAACACGCATGGCAGCAAGGAGGACTTCGCGTCGCTGATCAACGACGTCGAGACCAAGCTGTTCGGCACCCTCCCGGACGAGACGTGGGTGTACCCGGGCCACGGCTCCGACACCACCCTCGGCACCGAGCGCCCGCACGTCGCCGAGTGGCGCGAGCGCGGCTGGTGACAGCCGGACAGCCCAGCAACGGCGGCTTCGCCGAGTACCGGCCGGGAGTCGATCGACAGTCGGTCGACGTCCGTGTCCGAGCCGCCAAGGAGGCGGATCTCGACGCGTGCGCCGAGCTGATCGTCTCGCGGACCGGTGGCTCGGCCGCTGACCGCCGTACGCGCCTGCTCGCCGATCTGGAGGACCCGGAGCGGTACATCGCGGTGGCCGAGGTCGGCGGGCAGGTGGTCGGGTACGGCGGGGTGATTCGGCATGACGTCTCCCCCGGCGACCCGCCCAATACCGCCCCGAGTGGGTACTACCTGATCGGGCTGATCGTGGCGCCGGAGTGGCGGCGGCACGGTATCGGCGACCTGCTCACGGAAGATCGGCTGCGCTGGATCGCGGACCGGGCCGATGCCGCGTACACCTTCGTCAACCTCGGCAACGGCGCGATCCTCGACCTCCACCAGAGGTTCAGGTTCACCGAGCTCACCCGCGACTTCACCTTCCCCCGCGCTCCACTCCAGCCGGGGACCTGCGTACTGCTCCGGGCCGGGCTCACCGGTCAGTGAGCTCGGCCGGGTACGCGATCACGTCGACCAGTGCGTTGTTGCGGATCGCGGTGATCTCGGTCCGGCTGGCGATCGCGTCCTCGAAGAGCTGACGCTGCAACGACTGCGCGTCCCGGAGCGGCACCCCGTCGACCGCGAGGACCAGATCGCCCGGTCGGAGCCCCGCGGCGGCGGCCGGGCTGGCCGGGATCACCTCGACCACCCGGAGCGCCGTACGCTGCCCGAACCGCTCCGCGAGCGCCGGCCGCAGCGGGGCGGGCGTACTGACCAATCCGAGGTACGCGCGCCGTACGCGGCCGTCGTGCAGCAACGAGTAGATGATCCGCCGAGTCGTCGAATTCATCGGCACGGCCAGCCCGAGGCCGATGCCCGCGACCGCCGTGTTGATGCCGATCACCCGGCCGTTGCCGTCGGCGAGCGCTCCGCCCGAGTTGCCGGGATTCAGGGCCGCGTCGGTTTGGATCACGTCCTCGATGATCCGGTTCGCCGAGCCGCTGCGGACCGGTAGCGATCGGCCGAGTGCGCTGACGACGCCCGCGGTCACGCTGCCGGCCAGACCCAGCGGATTGCCGACCGCGACGACGAGATTTCCGACCTTCAACCGGTCGGCATCGCCGTACTCAGGTGGGTCCGGGATGTCCCGATCGGCGCGCAGCACGGCCAGGTCGGACAGGCGATCCACCCCGATCACGCGCGCCCGCGCCGTCGTACCGTCCGCGAACTCGGCCGCGGCCGCCGAGGCGTCGCCGACGACGTGCGCATTGGTCAGCAGGTGCCCGTCCCCCGTCAGCACCACCGCCGAGCCGGATGACTCGCCGCCACGACCAGACGATCCGGTGATCCGCAGGCTCGCGACCCGCGGGATCAGCCGCTCGGCCACGCCCGAGACCACGCGGGAGTAGGCATCCAGTACGTCGTCCCCGGCCAGCTCGTCAGCCATCGCCCTCGCCTCCTGAATTACATCATTACACCGAGCCCAAGGACGTGAACCGGACCACAATCCTGACCGATCGGTTGAAAACTGGCCGATCGGTCAGTCAGGATGTTTGCATGGCAGTCACCACCGCCCGGGAACGCACCCGGCACGAGATCGTCCGGCAGGCGATGGACCTGTTCCAGGCCGGTGGCTACAACGCGACGTCACTGCAGGACATCGCGACCGCGGCCGGCTGTTCCAAGGCGACCGTGCTGTACCACTTCAGCGGCAAGCCAGCCGTGCTGGCGGCCGTCCTCGAGCCCGCCGCTGCCGACCTGGCCCGCCTCGTCGCGGCCGCGGCCGAGTTGCCCCGGGCCGCGGCGCAGGAGCTCGCGATCCGGCAGTTCATCGACCTCGCGGTCGTCTACCGCGGTGTCATCGACGTGATCCAGGACGTGATCCCGATGATCGCCGAGATGCCGGAGATCGGGCCGCTGGTCGCCGATGGCATCCGGCTGACCGAGTACATGGCCGGGTCCGAGGACCCGCTGGAACGGGATCTCGCCAAGTTCGCGGTGAACGGACTGCTGGGCGAGTGCCGGCACTCCGACCAGCGCACCGCCGAAGACCTCCGAAGACTCTGCGAAATCGCCCTGCGACGCCTCCTCCGTCACGGTTGAGACCCCGCACCACTCACAGCTTTCGAACAGCCGCACCCGCACAGCATCGCGGGCGCTGACCTCTGCCCGTACATCATCCGAACGGACGCTTTCTCCGATGGCCAATCTGCTGTACCGGCTCGGCCGGTTCTCCTATCAGCGCCGGCGGCTCGTCGCTGCCGTGTGGGCGCTCTTCCTGGTCCTGCTCGGCGTCGGCGCGCTCACGCTCGGCGGCAAGACCGCGAACACGTTCTCGATCCCGGGTACGGAGTCGCAGCGCGCGCTGGACGCCCTGAAGCAGGAACTCCCGGCCGCGAGCGGTGCCTCCGCGACCGTCGTCGTGCAGGCACCGGACGGGAAGACGCTCGCCGATCCGACCGTCAAGGCCGCGGTCGGCGCCACCGTCGCGAAGGTGACCAAGGTACCCGACGTGATCGCGGCGATCGATCCGTTCACCAGCAAGGCGATCAGCCCGGACGGGCGTACCGGGTTGATCAGCGTCCAGTTCGACAAGCCGGCCGACGAGTTGCCCAGCGCGAGCTCGGACGGGTACGACGGTTTGAGCGGACTGAGCTCCGGTGATCTCAAGGTGGTTCCGGGCGGTCAGATCAAGGCCGGGGTCCCGGAGATCGGGGCGACCGAGGTGATCGGTGTGGCGGTCGCGGCCGTCGTCCTGGTCGTCACGTTCGGCTCGCTGGTAGCGGCCGGCATGACGCTGCTCACGGCCCTGATCGGCGTCCTCGCGGGCATGGCCGGCCTGCTTGTGGTCACCGCATTCACCGATGTCTCGTCGACCGCGCCGATCCTGGCGCTGATGCTGGGCCTCGCGGTCGGGATCGACTACGCACTGTTCATCAGCTCGCGGCACCGGTCGCAGCTCGCCGACGGGATGGACCCGGAGGAATCGGTCGGCCGAGCGACCGCGACCGCCGGATCGGCGGTGCTGTTCGCCGGCGCGACCGTGGTGATCGCGCTGGCCGGTTTGTCGGTGGTCGGCGTACCGTTCCTGACCGCGATGGGCCTGGCCGCCGCGGCGACCGTACTCACGGCCGTACTGGTCGCGCTGACGCTGCTGCCGGCGCTGCTCGGCTTCGTCGGGAACCGGGTGCTGCCACGCAAGGTCCGGAAGGCGACCGCACCGACCCACAAGACCGAGGGATTCGGGTTCCGCTGGGGCCGGTTGGTGACCCGCCTCCGCGTACCGATCGTTGCCGTCGGCATCATCGGACTCGGACTGCTGGCGATCCCGGCGAAGAACATGCAGCTCGCGCTGCCGGACGGAGCATCCGCCGCGGCCGGTACGAATCAGCGGGTCGCGTACGACCTGACCGCTGCCGCCTTCGGGCCGGGCGCCAACGGGCCGCTGATCGTGGTTGTGAAGGGCAACGACGCGGCGACGGCGAACACCTTGGTCCAAGGCGTGCTCGGGAAGACGCAGGGCCTGGCCGATGTGGTCGCGGCCCAGCCGGCGGCGGCCAGCCAGGACGGTACGACGCGGCTGGTGCAGGTGATCCCGAAGAGCGGCCCGGCCAGCGAAGAGACCTCCGAGCTGGTGAAGAACCTGCGCTCCGCGGTGAAACCACTCGCCACCGGTGACTCGAGCATCTCGGTGACCGGCAACACCGCGGTCGGCGTCGATGTGTCGAACAAGTTGTCCGACGCACTACCGACGTACCTGTTCGTCGTGATCGGCTTGTCGTTCCTGCTGTTGCTGCTGGCGTTCCGGTCGGTGCTGGTGCCGTTGAAGGCGACCCTCGGGTTCGTCCTGACGATCGGCGCGACGTTCGGGATCACCGTCGCGGTGTTCCAGGAAGGTCACCTGGCGAAGCTGTTCGGGGTCGACTCCCCCGGTCCACTGGTCAGCTTCCTGCCGATCATCATGATGGGCATCCTGTTCGGGCTCGCGATGGACTACGAGGTGTTCATCGTGTCCCGGGTCCGGGAGGAGTTCGTGCACGGCCGGCACGCGAACGACGCCACCATCCAGGGCCTCGGCCACGGCGCCCGCGTCGTCACCGCCGCCGCGCTGATCATGGCCTCGGTGTTCGCCGGCTTCATCCTGGTCCACGACCCGATCATCAAGGCGATCGGCTTCGGCCTCACCATCGGCGTACTCATCGACGCCTTCGTGGTCCGGATGACCTTGGTCCCAGCCATCCTCAGCCTGCTGGGCGACCGGGCCTGGTGGTTCCCCCGCTGGCTAGACCGCATCACTCCGCGCGTAGACATCGAAGGCGAAACCCTGCGGCTCGAAACGCCGGAGCCCAAGGAACTCGCGAACGTACGCTGAGCCCGGACGTGGGGCGTCGGCGCCCGCCGATGCCCCACTCCGCAACAAACTCGACGCATCCCCCACCCGGTACGGCGCGTAGCTCTCGGCCGAGATGCCCACTCGCCCCGCCAGCACACCACTTGGAATGACGTAGATGCTCCCGTCACCGAGCACGATGAAGAACAGGTCGATCGACTCGGGGTCATATGGCATCTTGCTCGCCGACTTGTCCAGAACGTACGGCCGCCGGCCGATACCCACATGCCAGTAACCCCGTGCATTGCGGGATGCACAGGACTTCACCTGCACGCGCTGGATGCCCCTGGAAGTCGTGACCAGCAGGTCGTACTCCTGCGGCTCGATCGGCAGAGCGACCGCGCATCCACGCAAGGTGAACCAGGCCATCGCCAGCGCGGCCGCCGAGTAGCGGAGCATCTCCGGCCGGACGGGCTCATCGAACACCTGGTCGGGGTCCGCCTGGGCGGGCGGCGACTTCAGATGAGTGCAGTCCAAGCCCAGTCGTACAGCGTGACCTTTGACCCGGGTCCGGTCCTCACCGTTGTCGACAATCGCGAGAGCCGCGAGCACGTCGGCCCAACAGCTCGCCGCCGCGACAGCATCCCGCAGCTGCTGATCAGACCAGCGGCGCTGTCCCGTGAAATGCGTGGACTCGAGCTCGAGGCGCGCGGCGTGCCGCTTGACGGTCCGAATCACGCCCGCGGAGGTCGCCTTCAGCCCCAGCGCGCGGGCGACGGAACGCCATGAGCGATTGTTCGCGACCGCCTGCCTCAACTGGTCGTCGTTCCAGGTTCGTCGATCTTTCGTCGCAGCCATAGGGACGAAAGTAAAGCGGGGTACCGACAATTTCGGTACCCCGCTTTGACGTCGGGCCGGCGAGATTTGAACTCGCGCTCTCCGGTCCCCCAGACCGGCGCGTTAACCAAGCTACGCTACGGCCCGTCGCCCCGCTCCGAAGAGCGAACGGGGAATACCTTACCCCATCCGGGAAGCCGGTCTGACCACTGGCCGGTCAGCGTTTCTTGTTCTTTTGGCGGGGGCGGATCTGGACGTGGACGGGGCTGCCGACGAAGCCGAAGTCTTCGCGGAGGCGGCGTTCGATGAAGCGCTGGTAGGAGGCTTCGAGCTGGCCGGAGGTGAAGATCGCGAAGGTCGGCGGCATCGTGGTGGCCTGCGTGCCGAACAGGATCTTCGGCTGCTTGCCGGAGCGGACCGGGTGCGGGTGCGCGGCGACCAGGCGGCCGAGGAACGCGTTCAGCTGGCCGGTCGGGACGCGGGTCTGCCAGCCGTCCAGCGCGGCCTCGATCGCGGGCACGAGCTTCTCCATGTGCCAGCCGGTGAGGGCGCTGATGTTCACCCGCGGCGCCCAGCGGAACTGCACCAGGTCGCGGTCGATCTCGCGCTCCAGGTAGTAGCGCCGCTCCTCGTCCATCAGGTCCCACTTGTTGTACGCGATCACCAGCGCCTTGCCGGCTTCCTCGACCGCGTTCATGATCCGCAGGTCCTGCTCGGTGATCGACTCCGACGAGTCGATCACCACCACGACCACCTCGGCCCGCTCGATCGCGGCGTTCGTCCGCAGCGATGCGTAGTACTCATGGCCTTGGGCGTTCTTGACCTTGCGGCGGATGCCGGCGGTGTCGATGAACCGCCACTCCTGCCCGCCGAGCGTGATCAGCTCGTCCACCGGGTCGACGGTGGTCCCGGCAACGTCGCTGACGACGACGCGGTCCTCCTTGGCGACCTTGTTCAGCAGCGAGGACTTGCCCACGTTCGGCTTGCCGACGATCGCGACCCGGCGCGGACCGCCGGTCTCACCGTCGCGCTCGGCCGGCGCCTCGGGCAGCGCGGCGAGGACGGCGTCCAGCATGTCGCCGGTACCGCGCCCGTGCATGGCCGACACCGCGAACGGTTCGCCGATGCCGAGGCTCCACAAGTTCATCGCCTCGGACTCGATCCGCTGGTCGTCGACCTTGTTCGCGGCCAGCACGACCGGCTTACCGGACTTCCGCAGTACCCGAACCACCGCCTCGTCGGCGTCCGTGATGCCGACCACCGCGTCGACCACGAACAGCACCGCGTCGGCCGCGTTGATCGCGACCTCCGCCTGCGCGGCGACCAGGGCGGCCATCCCGACCGCGTCCGGGTCCCAGCCGCCGGTGTCGACCACGGTGAACTCGCGGCCGGCCCAGTTCGCGTCGTAGGAGACCCGGTCCCGGGTCACGCCCGGGGTGTCCTCCACGACCGCCTCGCGGCGGCCGATGATCCGGTTGACCAGCGTGGACTTGCCCACGTTCGGCCGGCCGACGATCGCGAGCACGGGCAGCGGACCGGCGTCTTCCCGGTCATGCGTCGGTACGTCGATGGGCAGGTCAGTCATGGGGGTCCTTCTCGTCTCGCCAGCCCGGAAGTGGGTGGCCGGTTTCTTCGACGGCCGCCTTCACATGGGCGCGCAGCGCGTCGCCGATGTGGACAGCGACCGCCTGTACGTCGGAATGTCTCCTGGGAAAGGGTACGCGGTCGATCACGAAAGGCTCGCCGTACACCACGTCGACGCGGCTTCCGGACGGTGGATGACCCTCCACGCTCCCGTTCGGCAACCGCGTACCCATCAGCGCGACCGGCAGGATCGGCGCCCCGGTCACCATCGCCAGGTACGCGACCCCGGTACGAATCCGGCTGAAATCGCCCGGTCCCCGGGTGCCCTCCGGGTAGATGTTCAGGACCCGGCCGTCGCGCAGCACCTGGATCGACCTCCGGACCGCCAGCGGGTCGTACGAGCGCCGGTCCACCGGGATCTGGCCGATCCGCCGCAGGAAAACGCCCTGGAACCCGCCGAACACCTCGATCTTGCCGAGCTGATGCAGCATCCGGGGCGCGACCGCACCGAGCAGCGGAGCGTCCAGCAGGCTCAGGTGGTTCGGCGTCATCAGCAACGGACCGGTCATCGGAAACCGGTCCTCGTGGTGAATCGTCAGGTTGTACTTGCGGAAGAAGTACGGCTTGGCGAGCTTCCGCATCGGCAGCGCCAGCCGGTACGGCAACGGCGGCAGATCGTCCGTCCGGGGCAGCTCCTTGTGCCCGGTGATCTCCGCCGTCATGGCACGTCCCGGGTCTCGGCCTCCTTCGCGAGGCGGCTGATCGCGTCGATGACCTCGTCCAGGGACAGGTACGTCGAGTCGATGGTGACCGCGCCGTCGGAGGCGACCTGGAACTCGGACACGGTGGCGTCGTCGGCGTCCCGCCGGACGATCTGGTCGCGGAGCTGCTCGGCGGTCACCGAGCCCGCCGCCAGCTCGGCGCCGCGGCGGGCCATCCGGGCGTCCTGGTCGGCGGTCAGCAGCACCTTCAGCTCGGCCTGCGGCGCGACCACTGTGGCGATGTCGCGGCCCTCGACGACGATCCCGCCGGTCGGCTGGGCGGCGTCGATGATCGCGCGCTGGCGCCGGATCAGCTCCTTGCGGACCTCGAGGTTGGTGGCGATCTTCGACACCACCGCGCTCAGCTCCGGCTCCCGGATCGCGGCCGCCACGTCCGTCCCGTCGGCGACCACGAACTGGTCGGCCGGGTCGGTGCTGAGCTCCAGCCGGAGCTCACGAGCACGTTCGGCGACCGCCTCGGTGTCGTCCAGGTCCAGGCCGCGCTCGACCGCCGACCAGGTCACTGCCCGGTACATCGCGCCGGTGTCCAGGTACCGCAGGCCGAGCCGGGTGGCCACTCCGCGGGCGGTACTCGATTTCCCGGAGCCGCTCGGGCCGTCCACAGCGATGATCATGCCCCGAAGATTACCTTCGAGCAGGGACAAGTTCGGCACCGTACCCCAGCGCACCGATGACGGCTTGTGCGACCGCTGGCGCGCTACAACACGCCAGCGGCCAAATAACCCGCTAGCGGTGGACTACCCAGCCGCGGTCGGTGAGGACGGTGACCAGTTGGTCGACCGAGGTGGGCTTGACCGCCAGCTCGACCTCACCGACGGGGCGGCCGGGGCTGTGGTCGATGCGGAGGTCTTCGACGTTGGCACCGGACTCGGCCGCGTCCGCGAACAAGCGGGCCAGCTGACCCGGGCGGTCCGGGATCGTGACCAGAACGGTGACCAGCTCGATGTGCGGCGTGCCGTGCTTACCCGGCACCCGGACCGCGCCAGATGCGCCCTGACCGAGAATCGCGGTCAGCTCGTCCGCCGCCTCTTCCTTGCCCAGGGCAACGAGCAGCCGATCGAGCTCACCGCGGATCTGCTCCAGCAGGCCGGTCAGCGCGGTCGAGTTCGCGGACACGATCTGGGTCCACAGCTTCGGATCACCGGCCGCGATTCGCGTCACGTCCCGCACCCCCTGACCGGACAACTGCAGATGCGACGACGGCGCGTCCGTCAGCGTGCCGGCCGCGAGCGCCGACATCAGATGCGGCAGATGCGACACGCGAGCCACACCGAGATCGTGGTCCTCGACCGACATCTCGACCGTCCGCGCACCTGCAGCCTCGGCCAGCCGCCGGACCAGATCAACCGCTTCGGGGTCGCTGGTCTCATGCGGCGTGATCGCCCAGGTAGCGCCGTCGAACAGGTCGGCGCGCCCAGCCAGCGGGCCGTTTCGCTCCGAGCCGGCCATCGGGTGACTACCGACGTACCGGCTGAGATCGCCGGTGAGCCGGCGCGTATCCGCGAGCGGCTTGGACTTCACGCTGGCCGCGTCGGTGACGATCGCCCCGCTGCGCTCGGTCAGCTCGAGCTGCTGCGCGATCACCGTGCCGGCATGGTCGGGCGGTACGGCAACGACGACCAGCTGTGGTTCGAGCTCGACCGACCGTGATCCGGCGCCGATCCGCTCGGCCATCAGCGCGTTGTCGGCGTTGCCGTCGACGAGTTCCACGACCACGCCGAGCCGGGCCAGCGCGAGGCCGATCGACGTACCGATCAGCCCGGTCCCGACGATCCGGACCGGGCCACGCAGCTCACTCACCGCACGACTCGCTCACGGCGGCTTCGCTCACGATGGCTTTGGTCACGGCGGTCGCGTTCACTGGATCTCGCTCACTGGGCGCCGGTCAGATCCGGACGCAGCGCGACCGCCCCGTGCAGGTACACGTGCTGGATCTTGTCCCGCGACCGCGGCGTCTCGGTGTGCAGCATCAGCCGCACCACCCGGGGCAGCGCGTGCGGGACCGGGATCTCCTGCATGCACATCAGCGGTACGTCGGTGAGCCCGATCTGCCGCCCGGCGACGGCGGGAAACTCCGACCGCAGGTCCGACGTGACGGTGAAGAGGATGCTGATCAGGTCCTCGTTCTCCAGATCGTTCGCCTCCAGGACCGCCTTCACCAGCTCCGCGGACCGCTCGAGCAGGTGCTCGCGCTCGTCGACGTCCAGCTGGGTGGCACCCCGGATCGCCCGTACCGCCACGTCTCGCCTCCTCAGGCCATCACTCGCTGTCCCCCCAAGCCTAGGCCAAGGTGGTCAAAGACTGGACAGCCGTCTCAGCCGCGTCCACTGTCTGCTCCAGCAACAGGGCGATCGTCATCGGTCCGACCCCGCCCGGAACCGGCGTGATCAGGCGCGCCACCGCGGCCGCTTCGGCGAAGTGCACGTCGCCCAGATTGCCCTCGTTGTACCCGGCATCGACCACGACCGCGCCCGGCTTCAGCCAGTCACCGCGGACGAACTCCGGCTTCCCGACGGCCGCGACCACCACATCTGCGGTCCGGACCAGCTCGGGCAGGTTTTGGGTACGGGAGTGCGCGTACGTGACCGTCGCGTTCGATGCCAGCAGCAACATGCCGGCCGGCTTGCCGAGGATCGGACTGCGGCCGATCACGACGGCGTGCGCGCCTTCCAGCGGTACGTCGTACGCCGCCAGCAGCCGCATGATCCCGCCGGGTGTCGCGGACCGGAAACCGGGATCCCCGAACGCCATCGCCGCGAACGACCGCATCGTCACGCCGTCCACGTCCTTGGCCGGGTCGATCGCCTCGAAGGCGGCCCGTTCGTCGATCTGCGCGGGTACGGGGTGCTGCAGCAGAATCCCGTGCACGGCCGGGTCCTCGGACAGCTTCCGGATCTCCGCGACCAACTCGTGGGTCGACGTTTCGGCGGGCAGCACGACGCTGACCGAAGCGATCCCGGCCTTCTTCGACCGGTTCTGCTTCATCCGTACGTAGGTGGCCGACGCCGGGTCGTCACCCACCAGCACGGTCGCGAGGCACGGCTGGACGCCGGTCCGCTCCTGCAGCGCCCGCGCCCGCTCCGCCGCCTTGGCCACCATCTCGGCGGCGAGGTCGGTCCCGATCATCAGTTCAGCAGTCATCCGCGCACCTCTGTCATCGTCAGGGTGCCCAGGCGCGCGGCGAAGCCGGATGGCAGACCGTTCCCCGGTGGTGATCCACCTCAGCGCCAGTCGCGGTCCGGTGTCAGGGTACCCGGCTGGTCACCTCGGCGATGAATGCGTCTGCCACTCCGTCGCCGATCCGGGGATGCGTATTGGAGTGCGGAACGCGGATGTCCCGGATCGCTTCGGCGCGGTCGGTCAGGTGCCGGATCTCCGCTCGTGCGGTCGCGACGGCCGACTTGTTGCCCTCCGCCTGTGCCTCCAGCACGCGGAGCGCCTGGCGCAGGGCTTGACCCCAGTAGAACGACGCGTCGAGCCAAGCATCCGCCTCGTCGGCGTAGGCGGGGTCGATCAGGCCGGCGCGGAGCTGAGCCGGTGCGTTCTCGATCGCCTCGAAGTACGGCTCGAGGCCGGCGATCGCGCCGGCCAGGTCACCCGCCTCCCAGGTCGTACGAAACGCAGCCAGGTTCCCGGCCAGGACCGGTGCGTTGGCCAAGTGCAGCATGCCGTCGTACGTGGTCAGGTCCGCGAACACCTCCAGCGCACGGATCGTGTCCTCGTCTCCCCCGGCGCGTTCGGCGATCGCCCGGTGCCAGGACGCGTGCGCGTCGTACGCGGCCGGCTTCCAGCCGAACTCGGCGAACGAGTAGAGCGCGAGCTTGCTGACCGCGGCCTGGTTCATCGGGTTCGAGATCACGCCGACGACCTGCTCCGCCAGTGCAGGCTCACGACCGGTGTACGCGGCCAGCAGGATCCGGCCGTGGGCGTAGTCGTTGACCGGGTAGTTGTCCCAGATCAGGATGTCGTGCCCGAACACCGCCTTCGCCGCGGCCGCTTGTGCGCTCGTGATCTGCTCCGGCACCACCGCGGTTCCGGTCCAGTGCACGATCACGGCCGGGTCCATCCGCTCGCGCAAGGCCTGTTTGTACGGTGATTCGTCGACGTTGTAGTACTCCGTCGGCACCATTTGCAGCGGCGCGACATCCGGCTTCGTGGCGATCCACTCGCGTTGAACCCGATTGCACAAGTCCGCCTGCGCCGTACCCGCCGCGCCGCCACCGGTGCCGTACTTCTCGGCGTCCTCGGGGCAGTGCCACGTCTCGTACTCGATGTCGTCGAGCGGGACGTTGAACACCCGCACGCCCAGCTCGTACAACGCCTCGAACTTGGCGACCAGCGCCTGGTAGTCCTCGTCCGACGTGTACCGGATCGAGAGCCCCGGCGAGAGCGCGAAGGTGAAGTCGACCTTGTTGCGGCTTGCTCGCTCGATCAGCTCGCCCAGCTCGGCGAGTTTGTCCGGCGGGTACGGGTCGCGCCACTGCTCGCGGTGAAAGGCGTCATCCTTCGGCGCGTACTGGTACGTGTTCATCCGGTGCGCGCCGAGATAGTCCAGGTGATCCAGCCGATCGGCGTGCGACCAGGGCGTGCCGTAGAAGCCTTCGATCGAGCCGCGATAGCGCAGCGTCGGCCAGTCGCGGACCTCGACGCCGTCCACCTCGTTGCCTTGGACAAGCTCGTCGAAGGTCAGCGCGGCGTGGTACGTCCCGCGTGCGTCGACGCCGTCCAGCACGACGTGATTGGCGCCGACGGCAACGACGTACCCCTCGGCAGGCAGGTCCGCGGCCGGCCGCACGTCGAGGCCGGTGCCGCCTAGGTGGATGGTCACGGCCGCTTCGCCGTCCACAATCGTCCGGACAGCCGCGCGGGTCAGGGTCGCGCGGACCAGCCGCTCGGCGTCCGGATCGGTGGTCGGGCCGTGCAGCAGCCCGACAGTGTCCCCGAGCGCGAATCCATCCGGGCGGCTGCTGCGCTGCTGCGGCTCCATGGTCTAGGCGCGGCGCAGCTCGAGGACCGGGATGGTGCGGATGCCGGCGGTCTTCACCTCGTACTCGGCGAAGCCCGGGTAGCGGCGCGCCTGCTCGGCGTAGATCCGGTCCCGCTCGTCGCCGGTGACGTCACGGACAGTCACCTTGTACGTCTCCGTACCGCGCTCGATCGTGCCTTCACCGGCCGCGACCAGGTTTTTGTACCATTCCGGGTCCGTCGGGGCGCCGGCCTTGCTGGCGAAGACGTACACGGTGTCCGGGTCGTTCTCGTCGGCCAAGTACATCGTCGGGGCGACGTACTCCTGGCCGCTCTTCCGGCCGCGGTGGTGCAGCAGGGTCATCGGGGCACCTTCGAAGTTGCCGCCGACCTTGCCGTCGTTCGCGCGGAATTCCTCGATGATGCTCGCGTTCCAGTCAGCCATCACAGTCCTCATTCGGTGAGAGATCTCAGGGATTCACAGCAGTCCTGCATGGTCCAACGCAAGATAGGCCGCATCGATGCCCGTCATCGCACCCGGAGTGCGGAGTTCGGTACGGAATGCGTCCACGGTCAGCTCGACCGGTACGCAATCCTCGGCCTCGTCCAGCTGCTGCTTCCCGTCCGGACGGCAGCCGCGGGCGATCCCGACGTACTTGCGGAACGTCGAGGACGCACCGGACCACTGCCAGCCGACCACGTCGAGCGTCTCGCAGGTGTACCCGGTCTCCTCCTCGAGCTCGCGGGCACCGGCCACCGCGACGTCCTCCCCCGGCTCCACCAGACCGCCCGGCAGGTTCGTCACGATGCTGTCCGGACCGGCCCGGAACATCCGGATCGTCACAATCCGCCCCTCCGGGGTCAACGGAAGCACCGTGATCCCGGCCGCAATCCCTTCCTCCGACTTCGGGCCGAACACGTCCCACTCGACCTCGGTCCCGTCCGGCATCCGGTACCGCCGCAGCTTCACCGTCAAAAACCGCTGAAACCCCGGCTCCTCCCCCAGCAACTCCCACGCAACAGGATCCTCGGGCCGATCCGTGGGTAACCCCGGAAACGGCTCAGCCGCCACGTTGTCGGTGGCGGCTGAGGCGTTCTGCTGATCCGTCACAGCGGACGGTTGTCGTCGTCGGGGTCTTCCGGCGGCGCGATCGGTGCGTCGTCGTCGGCCGAGCCAGCACCGGACGCGCCGGACCCAGCCGAACCACCGGAGCCGGACGAACCACCGGCACCGGCTGACCCGTCGGCCCCGGCCGCCGAGCCGTCGTCGCTCCCGGCGCCTGCATCGTCGCCGGACTTGCCAGACTCTTCCGAGGTGCCGGCTGCCGGACGGGAGTCGGTCAGGATGCCCGCGAGCGTCTCCTCGGACATCCGTTTGAACTTGCGGACCTGCGTCCGGGTCCGGTCCAGCACCGCGACCTCGAGCTGGTCCGGAGTCAGCTCCCGGACCTCGGTCCCGTCGTGCCCGAGCGCGTCGACGGCCAGCCGCAGCGCCCCGGCCAGCGAGATCCCGTCGCTGTAGTGCTCGCCGATGTAGTCGGCGACCTGCTCGGCCGCGCCACCCATCACCGCGTACCCACGAACGTCCGCGATCGACCCGTCGTAGGTGAGCCGGTAGATCTGGTCCTCGGCCGCGCTGGCACCGATCTCGGCGACCAGGATCTCCACCTCGAGCGGCTTCTCGCCACCGGAGGAGAAGATCGCGCCGAGCGTCTGCGCGTACGCGTTGGCGAGCGCCCTTCCGGTGACATCCCGCCGGTCGTACGAGTACCCGCGCATGTCCGCGAGCCGGACCCCGGCGATCCGCAGGTTCTCGAACTCGTTGTACCGGCCGACGGCGGCGAACGCCATCCGGTCGTAGATCTCGGCCACCTTGTGCAGCGCGGGCGAGCGGTTCTCCGCGACGAACAGGATGCCGTCGGCGTACTGCAACGCGATCGCGCTGCGGCCCTTGGCGATGCCCTTCCGGGCGAAGTCGGCCCGGTCCCGCATCAGCTGTTCGGGCGAGACGTAGAACGGAACGCTCATCGAATCTGTCGTCCTCTAATCAGTCGATCGGGCAGGTGGTCAGGTCAGGGACGCCGAGGCCGGGCCGTCGGGCCGGGTGTGCCGTTGCGACCAGGCCGCGTCGACCAGCGCCGCGACCTCGTCCTCCGGCAGCCGCCGGTAGCCGTGCGCGGTGACCACGCCGACCACCGGGAAGATCCGCCGCAGCATGTCCGGGCCGCCGGTGGCCGAGTCGTCGTCGGCGGCGTCGATCAGGGACTGGATCGCCACCGTCACGCAGTCGGTCTCGGACAGGTCCTCGCGGTACAGCTTCTTCAGCGCGCCGCGGGCGAACAGCGAACCCGAACCGACGCTGTAGAAGTGGGTCTCCTCGTAGCGACCACCGGTCGGGTCGTACGAGAAGATCCGGCCACCCTTGATGTCCTCGTCGTAGCCGGCGAACAGTGGCACCACGGTCAGGCCCTGCATCGCCATCGGCAGGTTGCCGCGGATCAGTGCGCTCAACCGGTTCGCCTTGCCGTCCAGGCTCAGCGTGGCGCCTTCGAGCTTCTCGTAGTGCTCGAGCTCGACCTGGAACAACCGGACCATCTCGATCCCGAAGCCGGCCGAGCCTGCGAACGCGACCGCGGAGTACTCGTCGGCGGGGAACACCTTCTCGATGTCACGCTGGGCGATGATGTTGCCCATCGTGGCCCGCCGGTCGCCGGCCATCACCACGCCACCGGGGAAGGTGGCGGCGACGATGGTCGTCCCGTGCGGGACCTCACTGGACAGGTCACCCTGGCCCAGGGACCGTCGTCCGGGCAGCAGGTCGGGCGCGTGCCCGGCCAGGAAGTCCATGAACGACGAGCCACCTGGGGTCAGGAAGGCTTCCGGCAGCCGGCCGGAGGCATCAGAAGTCATCGAGCGGTTCACTCCCCACCCTTTTGCACGAATCCGCGGACGAACTCCTCGGCGTTCTCCTCCAGGACCTCGTCGATCTCGTCCAGGATCGAATCGACGTCGTCGTCGAGCCGTTCCTTGCGCTCCTGGACATCCTCCGACGCCTCGACCTGCTCGACCTCTTCCTCGGTCGACGAACGCTTCGGCTGCTTGTGCTGCTGACCGCCGTCCTTCGCCATCTGGCCCACCTCCTAGAACCGCCGCCCGCGCCGCCCGCCCAACCGGCCGGCGCGGTGTTTCTCCGTATACGGCGACCCTACCCGGCGGCACCCCCAGTAATGGTGCGAACCAGGTCACTTGCGGTGTCGCATTGGTCAAGAAGTTGCCCGACATGCGCTTTGGTGCCCCGCAGCGGGTCAAGGGTGGGGATCCGCTGCAACGATTCCTTGCCCGGCAGATCGAAGATCACCGAGTCCCAGGAGGCCGCGGCGACCTGCGGCGCGTACTGCTGCATGCACCGGCCGCGGAAGTACGCCCGGGTGTCGGTGGGCGGATGCGCGACCGCCATCCGGATCTCCTCGTCGGTGACGACGCGCTGCATCCGGCCGGATTTCACCAACCGGTAGTACAGACCTTTGTCCGGACGAAGGTCGGCGTACTGCAGGTCGACCAGGTGCAGCTTCGAGTCGTCCCAGTCCAGGCCGTCGCGATCCCGGTACTGCTGGAGGAGCTTGTACTTCGCGACCCAGTCGAGCTGGTCGGACAACCCCATCGGATCGGTCGCGAGCTGGTCCAGGACCTGCTCCCAGCGGTGCAGCACGTCCTTGGTCTGCCGGTCCGCGTCGTCGCCGTACTTGTCCTCGACGTACTTCCGCGCCTGCTCCAGGTACTCCGTCTGCAGCTGGACGGCGGTGATCTTGCGGCCGTCCTTGAGGGTCAGCAGATGCGTACACGACGGGTCGTGGCTGACCTCGTGCAGCGTGGTCACCGGCCGGTCGACGCCCAGGTCGTCGGTCAGCCAGCCGTCCTCGATCATCGCCAGCACCAGCGACGTGGTGCCGACCTTCAGGTACGTCGAGATCTCGGACAGGTTCGCGTCGCCGATGATCACGTGCAGCCGGCGGTAGCGGTCCGGGTTCGCGTGCGGTTCGTCGCGGGTGTTGATGATCGGCCGCTTCAGCGTCGTCTCCAGGCCGACCTCGACCTCGAAGTAGTCGGCTCGCTGGCTGACCTGAAAGCCGTGCGTCGCGCCGTCCTGACCGATCCCGACCCGGCCGGCCCCGGTGACTACCTGACGGCTCACGAAGAACGGGGTCAGATGCCGCACGATCGACGCGAACGGTGTCGACCGGCGCATCAGATAGTTCTCGTGCGACCCGTACGACGCGCCCTTGTTGTCGACGTTGTTCTTGTACAGGTTGAGTTGGGGCGCGCCGGGGATCAGCCGGGCCTGGCGCGCGCCCTCCATGATCACCAGCTCGCCGGCCTTGTCCCACACCACCGCGTCGCGCGGGTTGGTGGTCTCGGGCGCCGAGTACTCCGGGTGCGCATGGTCGACGTACAACCGGGCGCCGTTGGTGAGGATCACGTTCGCCAGGCCGGTCTCCTCGTCGGTGAGCTGGCTGGAGTCCGCCACCTCCCGGCTGAGGTCGAACCCGCGCGCGTCCCGCAGCGGATGCTCCTCGTCGAAGTCCCACCGCGTCTTCCGCGCGAGCGGCTGCGTCTGCGCGTAGCCGTTCACCACCTGGCTAGAGGTCAGCATCGGGTTCGCCCCGGGCTGGCCTGGCACCGAGATCCCGAACTCGGTTTCGGTACCCATGATCCGCCGAACACTCATGGAGTTGAGCCTACGCGGTGCGAACGACTAAAGCGGTTGCCGTGTCCACAGGGTTACCTGCAAAACTGCTTGAGTGGACGGACAGGTGGACGAACTGGTGGCACTGCTCGACGACGCCAACCGGATCATCGGCTCCGCGCAGCGATCGGTGATGCGCCGGGACAACCTGCGGCACTCCGCCACCGGCGTGGTCGTCCGGAATCCGGCCGGTGACATCTACGTCCATCGCCGGACGCCGACCAAGGACGTGTACCCGGGCCGGTACGACTTCGCCGCCGGTGGAGTCGTGGCAGCCGGTGAAGAGCCGTTCCACGCGGTTGTTCGCGAGCTGGACGAGGAGCTCGGGATCACGGGCGTCGAGCTGGTCCGGCTGCCGGAAGGTGATTACGCCGACGAGAACACCCGGTACCACGCGTACCTGTACACCTGTGTCTGGGACGGCCCGATCCGGCACCAGCCGGAGGAGGTCGCGTGGGGTGCGTGGATGTCGCCGAGCGAGCTCGTCGCCAAGCTCGACGACCCGGGGTGGTCCTTCATGCCGGACACCGTCGGCCTGCTCGGTGACAATGTCCGGAGCTTGTTATGACGATCATCGAGGGCTGGGACAGTCGCGCATGGATCGAAGGCGACTGGATCCATCGGTCGCCTCGGCGCGACGAGGTGCGGCCGCGGCTGCTCGCCGAAACCACGCTCCTCCCCTGGCTCGCTCCGCAGCTCCCGCTCCCTGTGCCGGTGCCTGAGGCGACTGCGGACGGCGTACGTCACCTGATGCTGACCGGCGAGCCGTACGGCGGCACGGGCGACCGCGATACGGCGATCGGCCGCGAGCTGGGTGCGTTCCTCAAGGCGCTGCACGCCGTCGACCCGTCCGAAGCGGTCCACCACGGCGCGCTCGACGCTCCGACCGCACGAGCGCGCAAGACGGCCGAGCTGGACGATTTCCGGACACAGATCGTGCCGCTGCTCCCCGCAGAGGTCCGGACCACCGCCGGCGCCCTGCTCGACCGGGTCGCCCAGGTCCGCACCGCCCTGATCCACTGCGACTTCGGCCCGGACCACATCCTGATGACGGGTGATCAGATCACCGGCATCATCGACTGGACCGACGCCGTGATCGGCGACCCGGCATTGGACCTCTGCTGGCTCCTGAACGGCGCTCCAGCGCCCGTCGCAGCGGCTGCCATGGACGTGTACGGCCCCACGCCGGACCTGATCACCCGGGCCACGGACTGGGCACGGCTGAGCCCCTGGTACGGCGTGCACCGCGGAATCCGGCTCGGCCTTTCCGCGGATGTGGACCGTGGCCTGACGGAGATCCTGACCCAGCTCTGATGCAACCATCGGACGGCTGAGCGGTCACTGACCAATGTGAAGATCATCCTGACCGACGAGACGGAGCCTGCCATGGCGACCGGCGCGGGAGATGGTGACGGCCCGGCCCAACCGTCGCGCGACCACGAGCTGTGGGATCGCCTGCGGGAGGGCGACCGGCTCGCGCTCGGCGAACTGTTCGACAAGTACGCCGACGCGGTGCACGCGTTCGCTTTCCGGCGGACCGCGTCCTGGTCGACCGCCGACGACGTCGTCCAGGCGACGTTCGTCTCGCTCTGGCGCCGCTTCGAGCGCAATCCACCAGGCCCGCTGACCGGCCCGACCGCCCAGGGCTACCTGCTCACCGTCGCGGCCAACGAATGCCGAGCCCTTGCCCGCACGGCGGCCCGCTTCCGCGCCCTCCTGACCCGCGTGCCCGTCCCCGAGCCGGCCACCGACCCGGCTGCCGAGGTTGCCCGCCGGCTGGACGACGAGGCCCGCATGTCAGCGGCTCGCCGGGCCGTCGCCGCCCTCCCACGCCACGAGCGCGAAACCCTCGAACTCGTCGTCTGGTCCGGCCTGACCTACGCCGAGGCCGCCGACGCCCTCGGCGTACCCATCGGCACCGTCAAGGCGCGCCTGCACCGCACCCGCCGCCGCTTTCCGGACCTCATGTCTCGCGTCACCCTCACTGAGGAGCTCCCATGACCACCCAGCTCGACCAGCAGCCCGTACCCCCGCCCGTTCCGCCGCTGAGCACCGACCAGCGCAACCGCCTCCGGCGTCAGGTGATGGAGCGCACCGCGCCCGCCACCGGCAGTACGCGCCGATGGATCGCCCCGGCGATCGCTGTCGGCGCCGTCGCGGCCGTCGTCGCCGGAACGCTCGCCATCACCCATCAGCGCACCGATCCCCAGGTAGCCGGCGTACCGGCGGCGACCACCGTCAGCGGCCTGAAAGTCGTGCCGGACGCCGAAGCGGCCGCCGCGTTCAAGAACACCTGCCTGGCACCGGGCAAGAAGCTCAAGGATCCGATCAAGGTCCTCTGGGCGCGACGGGTCCCGGGCCGGACACTGGCGAGCACCAACATCCTGATGCTCGTGAAGGGTTCCAGCGAACTCGGCGCGTCCGGCGTCGAGGCCTGCCTGACGGCCGGCACTCGGCGCGGTGAGGTGTCCGCGGCGGGCGTGCCCTGGAACCAGCCACCGACGCGAAAGCAAGGTCTGAGGGCGCTGTCCGGCGGTCGGTACTCGACTCAGACACCAGCACCGCAGTCCCAGCTCTGGACGCTCTACCAGGCCAGTCCGGAGATCGCCCGGATCGAGTCACGCTTCGTCTGGAAGGGCGGCAAAGGTCCCTGGCAGCCCGGGTACGTGGACAGCGGCTTCGCGTACACCGACAGCCGGAGCAACACGTTCGTACCCGTCACCGGCAGTCAGCACGAGGAGGTGCGCGCGTACGACGCTCAGGGCCGGCTGATCCCGATCGCGCCCAAGTAGCCGAGGTAACCGCCGGCCGCCTGATCCGGGCCGGCCGGAACGCTCAGCGGCGGCGGGCGATTGTCCGGGCGTAGTTGATGCCGACCAGGCCGGCCCAGCAGATCAGGACGCCGAACTTGCCCATCATGCTGGCCGAGATCGCGGTGATCGGGATCGCGGCGACGATCGACACGATCGCAAGTGCGAGGCCACCTGGGTCGGCTTCGCGGCTCGACGGCCGCCGCACCGGCTGATCCGGCCGATCAGGCATCGCGTCGGGTAGCAGGCCGGCGCGGCGATGCACGTCCCGCTGGTCGAGCTTCGCCAGGAAGCTGTCGATGATCTCGTCCTCGTACTCGGGGCCGAGCTCCTGCCGGGCCGCCACCGCCGCCCGCAGGTCCTTGCGCACCTCGTCCGTCGCCATAGCAGCAAGTTACGGCGCACTGCCGGCCGTACCAATGGGGGAAACCCCCCGATCCGACCGGGGGTTAGCACTACCCCGGTCAGGGACAAACGACGATCGCCCCCGCACCGTACAGTGCGGGGGCGATCGTCGTTCGCAGGTCTTACAGGTACTGACCCGTGTTGGTCGCCGTGTCGATCGACCGGCCCGGCTCGGTGCCCTGCTTGCCGGAGATGAGCGTACGGATGTACACGATCCGCTCGCCCTTCTTGCCGGAGATCCGGGCCCAGTCGTCCGGGTTGGTGGTGTTCGGCAGGTCCTCGTTCTCCTTGAACTCGTCCACGCAAGCCTGCAGCAGGTGCTGAACCCGCAGGCCCTTCTGGTTCTCGTCCAGGAACGCCTTGATCGCCATCTTCTTCGCCCGGTCGACGATGTTCTGGATCATCGCGCCCGAGTTGAAGTCCTTGAAGTACAGGACCTCCTTGTCACCGTTCGCGTACGTGACCTCGAGGAACCGGTTCTCGTCGGCCTCGGTGTACATCCGCTCGACGGTGCGCTGGATCATCCCGTCCACACACGCCTGCCGGTCACCGCTGAACTCGTTCAGGTCGTCGGTGTGCAGCGGCAGCCCGCTGGTCAGGTACTTCGAGAAGATGTCCCGGGCCGCCTCCGCGTCCGGGCGCTCGATCTTGATCTTCACGTCCAGCCGGCCGGGCCGCAGGATCGCCGGGTCGATCATGTCCTCACGGTTCGAGGCACCGATCACGAGGACGTTCTCCAGGCCCTCGACACCGTCGATCTCGCTCAGCAGCTGCGGGACGATGGTGTTCTCGACATCCGAGGAGACGCCCGAGCCGCGGGTCCGGAACAGGGAGTCCATCTCGTCGAAGAACACGATCACCGGCATCCCCTCGGACGCCTTCTCGCGGGCCCGCTGGAAGACCAGGCGGATGTGCCGCTCGGTCTCTCCGACGTACTTGTTCAGCAGCTCCGGGCCCTTGATGTTCAGGAAGAACGACTTCTGCTCGGCGACCCCGGTGCGCTCGGCGACCTTCTTGGCCAGCGAGTTCGCCACCGCTTTCGCGATCAGCGTCTTGCCACATCCGGGCGGGCCGTAGAGCAGCACGCCCTTCGGCGGCTTGAGCTCGTGCTCGAGGAACAGGTCCTTGTGCAGGTACGGCAGCTCGACCGCGTCCCGGATCTGCTCGATCTGGCCGGTCAGGCCGCCGATCTGGGTGTAGTCGATGTCCGGGACCTCTTCGAGCACCAGCTCCTCGACCTCGGACTTCGGGATCTTCTCGTAGACGTAGCCGGAGCGCGGCTCGAGCAGCAGCGAGTCACCGGACCGCAACGGGATGTCGAGCAGCGGCGTGGCCAGCCGGACCACCCGTTCCTCGTCCGCCTGCGCGATCACCAGCGCCCGCTCACCGTCGGCGAGCAGCTCCTTCAGCATCACCACGTCGCCGACGACCTCGAAGTCGCAGGCCTCGACCACGTTGAGGGCTTCGTTCAGCATCAGTTCCTGGCCGAGCTGGAGCGCGTCCAGGTCGACCGACGGGCTCGCCGCGACCCGGAGCTTCCGGCCGCCGGTGAAAACGTCCAGCGTGTCGTCTTCGTTCCGTCCGAGGAAGGTGCCGAATCCGGACGGCGGTTGGGCCAGCCGGTCGACTTCCTCCTTCAGGGCGATGATCTTCTCTCGCGCCTCGCGCAGCGTGTCCGCCAGCCGCTCGTTCTGAGCGGTGACACTCGCCAAGGAGGCCTGGGTTTCGGACAGCCTGCTCTCGAGCGACCGGCTGTCTGCCGGGTGCTCGAGCAGCCGTCGTCGCAACGCCGCGACTTCGGCCTCCAGGTACCGGACCTGGTTACGCAGTTCTGCCGCGGTAGGACTCTCGTCTCCAGCCACGATCATCACCTCACCATGTGGGGCTCGACCCTATGGACCTTACCCAGAAAACCTCGCCGGGCAAGCTGAATCCCATCACGTGTCGGTTGCGGATGGGATGTCGCCTGGCAAGCTGAATGCCGTCAAGTCTCGGTTGCGGATGGGATGTCGAATCCCATCATGAGCCGGTTCCGGATCAGGTGGTTGCCGTCGGCATGTCGCCCGGAGATTCAGTCACAGGTCCAGCGACAGGTTCGGCGACAGCTTCGGCACCGGGTTCGGCGCGGCGCGGGCCGGCGTAGTCGTCGCCGTACGCACCGGGTGCCGGACGGCGCTTCTTCCGGGGTGCCTGCACCCCGTGCGCCATCCGCCGCGCGGTCACCAGGAACGCGGTGTGACCCTGCATCCGGTGTCCCGGACGGACGGCGAGTCCCTCCACATGCCAGTCTCGCACGAGCGATTCCCAGGCGCGCGGCTCCGTGAACTCACCATGCGCCCGCAACGTCTCCACAAACCGGCTCAGCTGCGTCGTGGTCGCCACGTACGCGCAGAACACCCCACCCGGCGACAGTGCGGCCGCGACCACGTCCACGCACTCCCAGGGCGCCAGCATGTCCAGTACGACCCGGTCGACGTCCCGCTCGGTCAGCTGTTCGGCCAGATCGCCGACCTCGAGCCGCCAGGCCGGGTGCTCGGCGCCGAAGAAACCGGTCACGTTCTTCCGCGCGACCTCGGCGAAGTCCTCCCGCCGCTCGTACGAGATGACCTGCCCGTGAATCCCGACCGCCCGCAGCAGCGCGGTGGTCAGCGCGCCCGAACCGGCGCCCGCCTCGACCACCTTCGCGCCCGGGAAGATGTCGGCCATGGTGACGATCTGGGCGGTGTCCTTCGGGTAGATCACCGCCGCGCCGCGCGGCATCGAGACCGAGTAGTCGGCCATCAGCGGCCGCAGCGCCAGGTACTCGACGTTGCCCTTGGAACGGATCACCACCGCGTCCGGACCGTCGATCAGGTCGTCGTGCGCGATCCCGCCCTTGGTGGTGTGGAAGATCTTCCCGCGCTCCAGCTTGACCGAGTGCCGGCGGCCCTTCGAGTCCTGCAGGGTGATCCACTCACCCTCCTGCAGCGGTCCGTGATGGACCCCGGAGAACGCCTGATCGGGAAAGTCACGCAAGTCAGCCATAAGGCGCTCACCTTAACCGGCTCCCCCCTGCAGCCGATGCGCAGGCCAGTCGTGCCGGCACGCCGCCACCGCCCCCTCGCGCCACCACCGCCCCCTCGCGCCGCCACCGCTCCCCCGTGCCGCCACCGCCACCTCGCGCCACCACCGCCCCCTCGCGCCGCCACCGCCCCCTCGCGCCGCCACCGCTCGTCTCAGGGGCCGACCCCTGAGCTGATGGGTTGACCCCCGAGATTCTCACGGCCAAACCCACCAGCTCAGGGGTCAGCCCCTCAGACGACGGGCCGGGCGGAGGGCAGGGCGGCGGGGCGGCGGGGCGGCGGGCCGGGCGGGGCGGGGCGCCGGGCCGCGCGGAGGGCGGGGCGCCGGGCCGGGCGGGGCGGTGGGCC
>NZ_BAAAPH010000015.1:59904-175470 GCF_039531045.1 Kribbella hippodromi
CCCGTGGTTGGTGGGTGGGCCCGTGGTTGGTGGGTGGGCCCGTGGTTGGTGGGTGGGCCCGTGGTTGGTGGGTGGGGCCGTGGTTGGTGGGGCCGTGGTTGGTGGGGCCGTGGTTGGTGGGTCAGCGGGTGCGGAAGGCCTTTTCCACGTCTGCGGTGGCGAGGACGCCGTACACGCCGCCGTCGGCGTCCAGGACCAGGTACTCCGAGGCGGGCTGGGCGCGCAGGTTGGCGAGGATCTCCTCGCCGGTGTCGTTCACGCCGATGATGTGGCCCGCGGCGATCCGGGTGGAAACCTCGCTGACGGAGGTCCAGGGCCGCTGGTTCGGTGCCACCGCGGCGACCGCGGTCTCGGACACCAGCGCGTGCGGTTTGCCGTCGCCGTCGATCACCACGACCGCGCCGGCATTCGCCTCGGACGCCATCCGGACCGCCTCGGACAACGGCGTCCCGGAGTGTACAGCGATCGCGCGGCGGGCCAGCGTACGCACCTGGAGCGCGGGCAGCTTTCGCCGCAACCGCGCCTGCATGAGCGAAGCGGTCGAACCGCTCCAGAGGAAGAACCCGACCAGCAACGCGATCACGAAGTCGATCATCGACGCCGGCCGGCCCCAGATCTCCTCCAGCAGCACCGGCGCCGCGAGGACCGAGATCGCCAGCACCCGGCCGGCCCAGGCCGCGACCAGGGTGCCGGTGTGCATGTTGCCGGTGAACTTCCAGACGATCGCGCGCAGCACCCAGCCACCGTCCAGCGGCAGGCCGGGCAGCAGGTTGGTGACGCCGACGATCAGGTTCGCGACGCCGAGCTCCCAGAGCGCTACGTACCCGACGCCTTCGTCGAAGGCACGGGAGGCGAAGTACGCGAGCCCGCCGACGATCAGCGACGCGATCGGGCCGACCACCGAGACCGCGAACTCCTCGAGCGGGGACTTCCGCTCCCCCTCGATATGCGTACCGGCGGCGAAGAAGCCGAGGTTGATCTCGGAGACACCGATGCCGAACTTCATCGCCATCAGCGCGTGCGCGAGCTCGTGCACCAGGATCGACAGCGTGAACGCGACCACGAACGCGAACGCGGCCAGGTACCGCCAGCCGCCGAGCTCGGGGAACTGCCGCCCGATGATGGTCGCGAACCCGAGCGCCAGCAGCATCGCCACCGGCAGCCAGGTGAACCGCATCGTCAGCCGGATTCCGCGGACACGGCCGAGCACCCAGGTGCCCGGCGGTGGCGGGCCGGCCGGCTGGGCTGGGGTCTGGGGGTCACGCGACTCTGGCATCAAGCCAACGCTACTTGGCCACCGGTAACTCCGTGCGACGCACCCTCCTGGGTTTTCCACAGGTAGGCGTGGGGTGGGCGCGAACTGTCGGTGCTTGCGCCTAGGGTTCTGGCATGAGCGTCGCAGCAGCAGCCGATCCGCACCAGCACCCGCGTGGGGCCCTGTCCCCGTCCCGCGCCGCGGACTTCATGAGTTGCCCGCTCAAGTACCGGTTCCGTGTCGTCGACCGATTGCCGGAGAAACCGTCACCGGCCGCCGTCCGCGGCACTGTCGTGCATGCCGTGCTGGAGCGATTGTTCGACCTGCCGCGAGGTCAGCGGACACTCGAGCAGGCCGCCGAGATGCTCGAGCCGCAATGGCAACGCGTGATCGAGGAAGAGCCCGAGATCGCCGAATTGTTCGCGGACGACGCGAGCGGCGACGAGCTGGCGAAGTGGCTGGCCGAGGCCCACCAGCTACTCGGCAAGTACTTCACTCTCGAGGACCCGAACGCGCTGGAGCCGGCCGAGCGGGAGCTGTATGTCGAGACCGCGCTCGACTCCGGTCTGGTCCTGCGTGGGTACGTCGACCGTCTCGATGTCGCGCCGACCGGTGAGCTCCGGGTGGTGGACTACAAGACCGGCCGCTCGCCGTCGGAGTTCTTCGAGGCGAAGGCGCTGTTCCAGATGAAGTTCTACGCGCTGGTGCTGTGGAAGCTGCGCGGCGTCGTCCCGGCGATGCTCCAACTCGTGTACTTGGGCAACGGCGAAATCGTCCGGTACGTACCTGATGAGGCCGATCTCCGCGCCTGTGAGCGCAAGGTGTCGGCGCTCTGGACCGCGATCACCCGCGCGCTCGACTCGGGCGACTGGCGACCGAGCCCGGGGCCGTTGTGCGACTGGTGCGACCACAAGGCGATCTGCCCGGCCTGGGGCGGTACGCCTCCGCCGCTGCCGACCCGTTCGGTCGAGGAAGTCGCGGCCGAGTCGGCCGGCGTCGACCTGGTCGGCGTCGACGGCTGAGGAGGTGAACAGCTGAGCGGCGAACACCTGAGTCGGCGGCCGCGGAGGAACCCTGAGTCGATAGCGTTCGTCGCATGACAGTGGACGCAACGAGCGCGACAGGCCCAGGTAGCGCAGTGGGCGAGGTTGCGGTGCGCGCCGCCGGCGTGTGGAAGGTGTACGGCGGTGGGCAGACCAGGGTGGAAGCCCTGGCCGACGTCAGCGCGGACTTCGGCAAGGGCCGGTTCACCGCGATCATGGGCCCGTCGGGCTCCGGGAAGTCCACATTGCTGCACTGTCTGGCCGGGCTGGACAAGCCGTCCGACGGGCAGGTCTTCCTCGGTGACGTCGACCTGACGAAGCTGCCCGAGAAGCAGCTCACCCATCTGCGCCGGGACCGGATCGGCTTCGTTTTCCAGGCGTTCAACCTGGTCCCGACGCTGACCGCGCTGGAGAACATCACCCTCCCCCTGGACCTGGCCGGCCGCAAACCGGACCAGGACTGGCTGACGACGGTGATCGGCACCATCGGCCTGACCGACCGGCTGAGCCACAAACCGACCGAACTGTCCGGTGGTCAGCAGCAGCGGGTCGCCTGCGCCCGCGCGCTGGTCTCCCGGCCGGACGTGGTGTTCGCCGACGAGCCGACCGGCAACCTGGATTCGCGGTCGTCGGCCGATGTGCTGGCGTTCCTGCACCGGTCCGTCCGGGACTTCAACCAGACAGTCGTCATGGTCACCCACGATCCGGCCGCCGCCGCGTACGCCGATCGGGTGCTGTTCCTTGCCGACGGCGCGCTGGAGTCCGAGCTGATCGATCCGACCGCGGAGTCGGTGCTCGACACGATGAAGCAGCTCGAAGCGGCCGGCGCCGAGCACCTGGCCGGCTGATGCTCAAGCTCGCCATCCGGTCGGTCCTCGCGCACCGGCTCCGGTTCCTGCTGTGTACGGTCGCGGTCACCCTCGGCATCGCGTTCGCCAGCGGCGCGATGGTCTTCACCGACACCTTGTCGACCGCGCTGAAGAAGAACTTCGCGGTCAAAACGGCTGATCTCACCGTCACCCCGGTCACCCCGATCGACGCCGGTACGGACCGCCCGGCGACCTTCCAGTCCTCGCTCGCCGACACGATCAGCGCGCTTCCCGGTGTCGCGGTCGCCACTCCGCAACTACTCGTCAGCGGCGTCCAGATCCTCACCCCGGACGGCAAGCTGATCGACACGTACAACCGGACCATGTTCGGCGCGTCCTGGCCGCGCGACGCCCGGACCGCGCCGTTCAAGCTGGTCACGGGCTCGCCACCCTCGGGCGTACGCCAACTGGCCTTGGACGAGCGGACGGCCAACCAGGCCGGCTACCAGGTGGGCGACCAGGTCCGGGTCGTCACGCCAACCGAATCCATCACCGCCACTCTGGCCGCGACGACCACACCCGCGGCCTCCGGAGCCGCAGCCGGTGCGCCGATGGTCAGCTTCGACGGCGCCACCGCGCAGCGGCTCCTGCTCGGTACGACCGGCTGGACGTCGATCTCGATCGCGCTCAAACCGGGCGCCGACGCGAACACCGTGAGTACGGCGATCTCGAAGGCACTGGGCGATTCGGTCAAGGTCCGCACCGCCCAGCAGGTCACCGCCGACGGCGAGCGCCAACTCGACAGCACGTTCGGCGGGTTGAGCAGCGTGCTCATCGTGTTCGCCGGGATCGCGCTGTTCGTCGGCACGTTCCTGATCGTGAACACGTTCTCGATGGTCGTCGCCCAACGGTCGCGCGAGCTGGCGATGCTGCGGGCGATCGGTGCGTCCCGTGGTCAGGTCACCGCGACCGTGCTCGCCGAAAGTGTCACGATCGGTATCGCCGGGTCGACGCTGGGACTGCTGATCGGCATCGGTGTCGCCGTCGTCAGCCGGATCGTGTACGAGACGCTCGACCTGGCGATCCCGTCCGCGTCGCTTCAGGTCAGTCCGGCCACGATCATCGGTTCGTACCTGCTCGGCATCGGGATCACCGTCGCCGCCGCCATCCCGGCCGCGCGCCGGGCCGGCAAGCTGCCGCCGATCGCCGCGATGCGCGACGACGTGATCGTTCCGGAGCGCTCCATCCTGACCAGGATCCTGATCGGCACCTTCATGCTGCTGATGGCGCTGGTGATGTACGCGATCGGACTGAACGCCGGCGGACTGCCCGGCGCCATCCTGATCGTCTTCGGCGGCGCCATGGTCATCCTGAGCGTGGTCCTGCTCGGCCCGTTGATCAGCCGGTACGTCGTCCGTGGGCTGATGGCGCCGTTCGGCCGCAAGGCCCCGGTCACCCTCGGCCGCCGGAACGCCGAGCGCAACCCACGGCGTACGTCGGCGACCGCGTCCGCGCTGATGATCTCGGTCTCGCTGATCAGCGGCCTGCTCGTGCTCGCCGCGTCCGTGAAGGCATCGATCGACCAGTCCATCACCGACGCGCTCGGCAACTCCGAGATCGTGATCGACTCCGACGGACCGCCCAGTTTCAGCCCGCAGGTCGCGGACCGGACCGCGAAGGTCGACGGCGTCCGGTCGGTACACCGGGTCCGCCAGCTCGACGGCCAGGTCGGCACGGCCACCGTCCGGGTCACCGGCGTCAGCGACGGCACGCTCGACGGCCCGATCACGGTCAAGTACGACACCGGCTCCACTGCGGTGCTGGCGAAAGGCGAGGCCGTACTCCCCCGCAACCTGGCGAAAACCCTGAACGTGACGGTCGGCAAGACCATCGAGGTGGCCACCGCGACCGGCAAGCACAAGCTCACGGTCGGCGCGATCCTGGCCCCGAACCGGCAGCTGAACGCGGTCGTGCTGTCGATCCCGGCGTACGAGTCCGTCGGCGGCACCGCGAGCGACAGCACGCTCTACGTGGATGTTGCCGACGGCAAGCAGGTTGCGCAGGTACGGGCCGGCATCCTGGATCAGGTCCGGAAGGACTACCCGTCGATCCAGGTCCGCGATCAGCACGCGTACGCCGCGACTGCCCGCGCGCCGGTGAACGGTGTCTTGGCCGGACTCGGGTTCCTGCTGGCGATGGCGATCCTGATCGCGCTGCTCGGCGTCGTGAACACCTTGGCCCTCGGCGTGGTCGAGCGAACCCGGGAGATCGGTCTGTTGCGCGCGATCGGGATGGACCGGCCGCAGCTGCGCCGGATGCTCCGGGTCGAGTCGATCGCCATCACCCTGCTCGGTACGGTGCTCGGGCTGCTGCTCGGGGTCACGATCGCCGCGTCGGTGCAGTCCGCGATGGTCGACAACGGGCTCTCCGTACGCGCCATCCCGGTGCTCCAACTGGTGATCGCGGCGGTGGTGGCGGGGGGCTTCGGCGTACTGGCCGCGGTCTGGCCGTCCCGCCGGGCGGCCCGGCTGGACGTACTCCGGGCGATCGCCTCGGAGTGAGCCCCGGACTGAGTCTCGGAGTGGTCTCGGGGTGAGCCTCAGAGTGGTCTCGGAGTGAGCCGCGCGGTGAGGTGGAGCCAGGCTGGTGACTTCACGGGTAGCCTGCGGGTGTGCCGGGGACCGTGCAGTCGATCGAGCGGGCCGCGGCGGTGCTGCGACTGCTCGCCGCCGCGCCGGACGGTCTCGGGGTCGCGGACCTCGGCAACGCGCTCGGGCTCGCCAAAACCACCGTGCACGGCATCCTGCGTACGCTGCATCAGGTCGGGTTTGTCGAGCAGGATCACACCGGCGCGAACTACCACCTGAGCGACGCGTTCGGCCGGCTCGGCGAAAGCTACCTGGACCCGAACGAGCTGCGCAGCCGGGCGATCAACTGGGCCGACTCGCTCGCCTCCCGGAGCGGCGAGGTGGTCCGGGTCGGGCGGCTGGTCGAGGGCAAGGTCGAGGTCGTACATCACGTCTTCCGTCCGGACGACAGCGACCAGAACCTCGACGTCGGTACGACGCTCCCGCCGCACGCGACCGCTCTCGGAAAGGCGGTCCTCGCGTACGACACCAGTGCGCGACCGCGAAGCTTGGAGGCGTACACGACCCGGACGATCACCGATCCCGCGCGGCTGGCCAAGGAGCTGGCGACCGTACGCAGCCGAGGCTGGGCCGGTGAGTTCGAGGAACACACGGTTGAGCTGGCCGGCATCGCCGCCCCGATCCGCGGCCTCGGCGGCCTGGTCGTCGGCGCCGTCGGCCTGGCCGGCCGGGTCGAACGCATCTGCGACAGCAAACTCCGCCACCGCCCCGATCTCGTCACCATGGTCCGAGCCACCGCCGAAGCCATCGCCCGCGACCTCCGGGACGACACATGACCCCCACCCACCCCATCACCCGCCCCAGCACCCACCCCAGCACCCACCCCAGCAACCGCCCCACCTCCGCACCCGGCCGCAAGACGCTTGAGGGGTCAGCCCCTGACGTGGTGGGTTGCCCCCCGGAATTCTCAGGGGGCAACCCACCGGCTCAGGGGCTGGCCCCTCAGACGTTCGCCGGGTCGGGGCAGGGCGGGGCGCCGGGGTGGGGCAGGACGGCGCTGGGCCGGTTGGGCCGGTGGGGTGGCGTACGGGCCGGGACCGTGACGAGCGGCGCACGGGCCGCGGCTGTGGTCAGCGGCGCACGGGCCGCGGCTGTGGTCAGCGGCGCACGGGTCGGGGATGTGGTGAGCGGCGCACGGGTGGTGAGCGGTGTACGGGTCGGGGCTGTGGTGAGCGGCGTACGCGCCAGGACTGTGGTGAGCGGCGTACCGGTGGCAGCTGTGGTGAGCGGCGTACGCGCCAGGACTGTGGTGAGCGGCGTACCGGTGGCGGCTGTGGTGAGAGGGGTGCGGGTCGGGGCTGTGGTGAGCGGCGCACGGGTCGCGGATGCGGTGAGCGGCGTACGGGGCGGGACTGTGGACAGTGGGGTGTGGGTGGGGGCTGTGGTGAGTGGGGTGGGGGATGTGGTTGGTGGGGGGTGGGGGGATGGCTGAGCAGTATGTGGCGGCGGTGGATCAGGGGACGAATTCGACTCGGTGCATTCTGTTTGATCGGCGCGGGCGGTTGGTTTCGGTGGCTCAGCGGGAGCATCGGCAGGTGTTTCCGCGGCCGGGGTGGGTCGAGCACGACGCGGCGGAGATCTGGCGGAACGTGACCCGGGTGGTGCCGGCGGCGATCCGGCAGATCGGGGCCGCGGCGTCGCAGGTCGTTGCCATCGGCATCACCAATCAGCGGGAGACCAGCCTGCTCTGGGATCGCCGGACGGGCGAGCCGATCGGGCACGCGGTGGTCTGGCAGGACACCCGGACCGATCGCCTCGTCACCGAACTGGAGGGCGACGACGGCCCGGACCGTTTCGCCGACCTGTGCGGCCTTCCGTTGACCACGTACTTCTCCGCGCCGCGCATCCGCTGGATGCTCGACCACACGCCAGGGCTGCGCCAGCGGGCGGAGCGTGGTGAGGTGCTGTTCGGCACCATGGAAACCTGGCTGATCTGGAACTTCACCGGCGGCGCGTCCGGCGGCCTGCACGTCACGGACGTGACCAACGCGAGCCGCACGATGCTGATGAACATCGAGACGCTCGAATGGGACGACACGCTGCTCGCGGCCTTCGACGTACCGCGCGCGATCCTCCCCGAGATCCGGCCGTCCTCCGGCGTGTTCGGCACCGCGACGGACGTACTCCCGGGCGTCCGCATCGGCGCCGCACTCGGCGATCAGCAGGCGGCACTGTTCGGCCAGACGTGCTTCAGTCCCGGCGAGGCGAAATGCACGTACGGCACCGGCTCCTTCCTGCTGATGAACACCGGTCAGGAGATTGCCCGGTCGAAGCACGGGCTGCTGACCACGGTCGCGTACCAGATCGGGGATCATCCGGCGACGTACGCACTCGAGGGCTCGATGGCCGTGACCGGATCGCTGGTGCAGTGGTTCCGCGACGGGCTCGGGATGATCCACACCGCCGCCGAGATCGAGACGCTGGCGCGGACGGTCGAGGACAACGGCGGGGCGTACATCGTGCCGGCGTTCTCCGGGCTGTTCGCGCCGCACTGGCGCAGTGAGGCGCGCGGGGTGATCGCCGGACTGACCGGCTACATCACCAAAGGGCATCTGGCCCGCGCGGTACTGGAAGCAACCGGCTTCCAGACCCTCGAAGTGGTCGACGCGATGAACGCCGACTCCGACATCGCACTGACGGCGCTGAAGGTCGACGGCGGGATGACCGCCAACAACCTACTGATGCAGTTCATCGCGGACCTGCTCGACGTACCCGTGGTCCGCCCGATGGTGAGCGAGACGGTTTCACTCGGCGCCGCGTACGCAGCTGGTCTCGCCGTCGGCTACTGGCCCGACCTGGAGGGACTCCGTAGCAACTGGCACCGCGCCGGCCAGTGGATGCCCCACATGGACGAGGCCCGCCGAGCCTCCGAATACGCCAACTGGCAGGCCGCCGTCCAACGTACCTTCAACTGGATCCGCCCCGAGGACCGGTGAAAGAAGGAGGGCCGCCCGAGCGGCCCTCCTCACCCCTCCAGGGGCGGTCGATCAGGCCGGGGAGACGATGTCCGGCGCGCCCAGCCGGACCTTGTCGGCCGACTCGTCGTCGGGCTGGTCCTGGGAGTCGCGTTCGGACTGCACCCGCTGCAGGTAGAACGACACCTCCCGGTCGATCGTCGCCTGGTCCCAGCCGAGGATCGGGGCGACCAGGCGGGCGGCCGCCTCGGCCGCGCCGACGCCGCGGTCCCAGGCTTCGATCGAGATCCGGGTACGCCGGGCCAGGATGTCGTCGAGATGCCGAGCACCTTCGGCCTTGGCGCCGTACACGATCTCGGCCTTCAGATAATCCTGCGTACCGGGCAGTTGCTCGCCCAGCGAAGGATCTTCCTCGACCAGTGCGAGCACCTCGTTGACCAGTACGCCGTACCGGTTCAGCAGGTGCTCGATCCGGGCGACGTGCAGGCCGGACTGCTGCGACAGCAGGTACCGCTGGTTCCACAGCGCCTGGTACCCGTCCGCGCCGACCAGCGGGATGTTCTTCGTGACACTCCGCGGTACGCGTCCGTCGAGTGCGTCCGCGGCCGCGTCGATCGCGTCCTTGGCCATCACCCGGTACGTCGTGTACTTGCCGCCGGCAACCACTACCAGACCGGGTGCCGCGTGCGCGACGACATGTTCGCGGGACAGTTTCGACGTACTCTCCGACTCGCCCGCGAGCAACGGCCGCAGACCCGCGTACACGCCCTCCACGTCCTCCCGGGTCAACGGTGTGGTGAGGACGGCGTTCACATGGTCGAGCAAGTACTCGATGTCCTTGCTCGTTGCCGCCGGGTGCGCCTTGTCCAAGTGCCAGTCGGTGTCGGTCGTACCGATCAGCCAGTGCCGGCCCCACGGGATGATGAACAGCACGGACTTCTCGGTCCGCAGGATCATCCCGGTACTGGACTGGATCCGGTCCTTCGGTACGACCAGGTGGATGCCCTTCGAAGCGCGGACGTGGTACTGCCCACGCTCCCCCACCATCGCCTGCGTGTCATCGGTCCAGACCCCGGTCGCGTTCACGACCTGCTTGGCCCGTACCTCGAACTCGCGCCCGCTCTCCAGGTCCTTCGCCTGGACACCGGTGACGCGCTCGCCCTGGCGCAGGAAGCCGGTCACCTTCACCCGGTTCGCCACGTGCGCACCGTACGAGGCCGCGGTCCGCGCCAGCTCCATCGTGTGCCGGGCGTCGTCGACCTGCGCGTCGTAGTACTGCAACGCGCCGACCAGTGCGGATTTCTTCAGCGACGGCACCAGCCGCATCGCGCCACGGCGGGTCAGGTGCCGATGGATCGGCAGTCCGGCGCCAAGACCGGAGGACACCGCCATACCGTCGTACAACGCGACGCCCGCGCCCGCGTAGAACCGCTCCCACCAGCGGTGCTGGAGCGGGTACAGGAACGGCACCGGCTTGACCAGGTGCGGCGCCAGCCGCTGCAGGAGCAGGCCGCGCTCCTGCAGCGCCTCGTGTACGAGCCGGAAGTCCAGCATCTCCAGATAGCGCAGACCACCATGGATCAGCTTGCTGGACCGGCTGGAGGTCCCGCTCGCGAAGTCGCGGGCCTCCAGCAGTCCGGTGGTCAGGCCCCGGGTCGCGGCATCGAGCGCCGAGCCGGTGCCGACCACCCCGCCACCGATCACCAGGACGTCCAGTTCCCGTCCGTCGGCCATCGCGTCGATCGCGGCAGCCCTTGCTTGCGGTGACAGAGCCACTACAGCCACTGTGGTGTTCCTTCCGAATTCAGTGATTCAGTACTGCCGTCAGGTGCCGCTGGTCAGTCGACGTCGACCCAGTCGAGAGTGCGCTGAACGGCCTTCTGCCACCCGGCGTACCCCTTGGTCCGCTGCTCGTCGTTCCACTCCGGCGACCACCGCTTGTCCTCGTTCCAGTTCTGGACGAGCTCGTCCTTGTTCTTCCAGAACCCGACCGCCAGCCCGGCCGCGTACGCCGCGCCGAGAGCCGTCGTCTCCGCCACCACCGGCTTGCTCACCGGCACGCCGAGGATGTCCGCCTGCATCTGCATGCAGAGCTCGTTCGCCGTCACACCACCGTCGACCTTGAGCACGTCGAGCTTCACGCCCGAGTCCTTCTCCATCGCGTCGGCGACGTCCTTGCTCTGGTAGCAGATCGCTTCCAGTGTCGCGCGGGCCAGGTGCGCGTTGGTGTTGAACCTGGACAGGCCGACGATCGCCCCGCGCGCGTCGGACCGCCAGTACGGCGCGAACAGACCGGAGAACGCCGGTACGAAGTACACGCCGCCGTTGTCCGCGACCTGACGAGCCAGCGTCTCGGTCTCACTCGCACCGGAGATGATGCCGAGCTGGTCGCGCAGCCACTGCACCGCGGAGCCGGTGACCGCGATCGAGCCCTCCAGCGCGTACACCGGCGCTTCGTCGCCGAACTTGTAGGCCATCGTGCTGAGCAGACCGGCCTTCGACCGGACCAGCTCCGTACCGGTGTTCAGCAGCATGAAGTTACCGGTGCCGTACGTGTTCTTGGCCTCGCCCGGGTTGAAACAGACCTGGCCGACTGTCGCCGCCTGCTGGTCGCCCAGGTCGCCGGTCAGTCCGATCACGCCACCGAACGGCCCGTTCCGCAGCGTCTCGCCGTACTTGTTCGGGTCCGACGACGGACGGATCTCCGGCAGCATCTGCCGCGGAATGTTGAAGAAGCTGATCAGCTCGTCATCCCAGTCCAGGGTCTCGAGGTTCATCAGCATCGTCCGGCTGGCGTTGGTGACGTCGGTGATGTGTACGCCGCCCTCGGTGCCACCGGTCAGGTTCCAGAGCAGCCAGGTGTCGGTGTTGCCGAACACGGCGTCACCGGCTTCGGCTGCCTCGCGGACCCCGTCGACGTTCTCCAGAATCCACTGCACCTTGCCGGCCGAGAAGTACGTCGCCGGCGGCAGGCCCGCCTTCTGCCGGATCACATCGCCTTTGCCTTCCCGCTCCAGCGCGGCGGCGATCCGGTCCGTACGGGTGTCCTGCCAGACGATCGCGTTGTAGTACGGCCGCCCGGTCTTCCGGTTCCAGACCACCGCGGTCTCGCGCTGGTTGGTGATCCCGAGCGCGGCGAGGTCGCTGGCCTGCAGGCCCTTCGCGTTCATCGCGGTCCGGATCACCGAACTCGTCCGCTCCCAGATCTCCACCGGGTTGTGCTCGACCCAGCCGGCCTGCGGCAGGATCTGCTCGTGCTCGAGCTGGTGGATGCCCACTTCGTTGCCGGAATGGTCGAAGATCATGAAGCGCGTACTCGTGGTGCCCTGATCGACGGCACCGACGAAGTCAGCCATGGATAGTCCTCTCCTCACACTGCGAACGCAGCGAACCCAGGGGATGTGTCATGCAGTCTTCTCGTCCGGCACCCGGCCGGGTTCTTCTTCCTCGTCGGCGATCGGCAGGAAGCGGCCGACCAGCAGGTCGTACAGGCCGGCACCGACCAGCGCGCCGATGATCGGCGCCACGATCGGTACCCAGAAATAGACCTCGCCGAACTGGTCCTTGAACGCCCCGCCGTAGCCGGTGATGAAGGACGCCAGCCGCGGTCCGAAGTCACGGGCGGGGTTGATCGCGTACCCGGCGTTCGTGCCCCAGGCCATGCCGATGCCGACGACGACCAGGCCGATCAGCAGCGGCGCCAGGTTGGCCGCCGGCGCGGTGTTGCGGAGGTCGACGATGGCCAGGATCAGCAGCATCAGGATCGCGGTACCGATGATCTGGTCGCGGAAACCGCCCCACATGTGCACCCCGAGCTCGGTACTGCCGTTGCCGGGCAGCGTCGAGAACACGAACTGGCTCTTGATGGTGTGCCCGGGGTCGAACTTGCCGAGCGCCTCGGTGTAGTTCCAGCGCACCACCAGCGCGGCCACGAACGCACCGAAGAACTGGGCCACCGAGTACGGCAGCACCTTCTTCCAGCTGAAACCGCGGAACGCCGCCAGCGCGATCGTCACCGCCGGATTGAGGTGCGCGCCGGTCATCCGGCCCGCGACGTACACCCCCATCGTCACCCCGAGACCCCAGGCCCACGCGATCGAATCGTGGTTCCCGAGGCCGCCGGCCACCACCTGCGCCACCACACCGACGCCGAACAGGATCAGGATGAACGTGCCCAGGAACTCGGCTGAGCACTCCCCCAGAAGGGTCTTCGCCTTGACCGCTTCGGTCGTAGCCATACCGAACCTCCCTTCCCCGCCGTGCCAACCACGGCTGGCTGGAATCTAGGAGCGATCGCGAGGCGGCACAACGCTCATCGTTCGACATTGTCGAACGACCGGAACCTGCGACGAAACGTACTCGCCGAGGCGGCGCGAACCGGTCGCCGACTGTAACGTTTGGCCCTCGTTTCCATCTCGCCCGAGGAGCACCGGTCGTGGCTCTGTCCCCGTACACCTTGTCTCCGTACACCTTCCGCGGCGCGCTGGCCGTCCTGGACCTCGACGACCGCACCCGGTCGGTCCTGGAGCGCGTCTTCGGCGCGGCCCTCTTCGCCGGTGCCGGTGCCGCGGCCGTGGCCGGTGGCCCAGTGGCCGGCCTGACCGCCGCGGCCTGGCTGTCGCTGACGGACCCCAAGAACGAGACCGTGAGCCTGCTCGACTCGGTCGTGAGCCAGGTGGCCAAGCGGCTCCGCGGCACCAAGGACAAGGACCAGCTCGAACTGATCGCCGCCGCCCACACGATCACGACCGTGTCGTCGTTCTTCGACGCGCTGCCGCAAATCACCGGGCCGGCGCACCGGGACCTTGCGCTCACCGACCGCGAGCGGCGCCTGCTGTTCGACGTGCCTGGATCGGAGCACGACGACCTGTTCGGCGCGACCGTCCCGATGTCGTCGCCGGCGCTCGGGCTCGACGCGAACCTCGAACGCAACCTCCGGCCGTACTACGAGCGGCTCGCCGCCCGCTGCGTGGAGTTCCTCAGCGGGCTCGAAGCCTGGAACCAGAACGACCCCGCGCCACCGGCCGCCGTACAGAACGCGATCGTCGACAGGGCCGTGTGGCTTTACCGGAGCCGGATGCTGGAGCTCGGCCGGTCGGCGCCGTTCAGCCTCTGGGTGATGCTCAACGAGCACACTGCGACGCGGGAGATCATCCACAACCACACGTCAGCGCTCGGCGAGCTTCGTACGCTGCTCACAATGGCGCTGCCGGGCAGCCGGCCCGGGCGGAACAGTTACCGCGAGCAGTTGGAGTTGGTGGCTCGGGAAGTGCTGGACGAGCCGCTGCTGCGTACGCGAAATCCGGCCGTCGCATCGCCGACCGTCCGGGACGGGTTCGTCGAGCCGTCGTTTCACTACGCCGTCGCCGACGAGCACTCGCGCCCGACCGACGAGGAGTGGTGGTCGGAGCAGCCGGAGGACTCGTCGCTGGTCGAGTACCTCGCGAGCTACCTGGCCAGTCCGGAGGGAGCGCAGTTGCCGTTGCTCCTGCTCGGGCATCCGGGCGCCGGGAAGTCCCTGCTGACCGAGGTGCTGGCCGCTCAGCTGCCGGCCGATGCGTTCGCTGTCGTACGGATTCCGCTTCGGTCGGTGAATCCGGACGACGACCTGACGAGCCAGATCAACACGGAGTTGCAACGTACGCTCCAGCGGCCGAACGCGGCTCTGGAGGACCTTCGCGAGGAGTGTGCGTGCGGGTCGTGCGCCGACTTGACCTGTACGCATCGGTGCCGGCTGGTCGTATTGCTCGACGGTTTTGACGAGCTCGTCCAGGCGACCGGCGTGACGCAGTCGGCGTACCTGTCGAAGGTCGAGGCCTTTCAGAAGCGCGCCCGGACACTGGGTACGCCGACCGCTGTGATTGTCACGTCCCGCACGGTCGTGGCGGATCGCGCGGAGATCGCGCCCGGTACGCCGATGATCAAGCTGCGGGAGTTCGACCGGCCGCGAATCGAACGGTGGCTCGAACGGTGGAACGCCGCGCATCAGGGCGTTGCTGGTTTCGTACCGCTGGATGCGGACGAGATGACCGACTCGGAGCAAATCAGCGAACTCACCTGTCAGCCGCTGCTCTTGCTGATGCTTGCGGTGTACTTGGCCGAGCTCGGCACGAATCAGCTGAGCGGCGCGAACCTGACGCAGAGCGAGCTGTACCAGCGCATCATGGACCGCTTCATCAGCCGGCAAGTGGTGGAGAAGTCGGCCCCGGATCAGACCGCCGCTCAGCAGGCGGTCCTGCAGCGCCGGCAGCGAAGGCAGCTCCAATATGCCGCCTTCGGCATGTTCAACCGCGGCCGGCAACACATCACCGACGCCGAGCTCAACGCCGACCTGACCGCGCTCGACGAGCCGGCCGCCGGCTCCCTTGGTGTGCAACCGCTGACCTCAGCTGACCGGGTGCTCGGCGAATTCATGTTCGTGCACAATCCGCGCGCCGACCGGGAACAACGCAGCGCGTACGAGTTCCTGCACGCGACTTTCGGCGAGTTCCTGGTCGCCGAGCTCATCCTGGATCTGCTCGTCCGGCTGATGCGCCACCACGAACTCGAATCCACTGACCTCAACCCGCAACCAATCGCCCTCGACGACACCCTCCTCCGCCGCCTCCTGGCGCACCAACCAATCAGCACCCGCACCCCGATCCGCCTCTTCATCACGGAGCTGGCCGACCGCCTCCCCATCGACCAGCAACAATCCCTCCGCAACACCATCAGCGAACTCCTCCGCCGAGAACTCCCCCGCCCCGACCTGGGCGATCCCCTCTACCACCCCCTCCCCTACGACCCCGTCCGCCGCCGAGCGGCGTACACCGCCAACCTGACCATCCTCCGAGTCAGCTTGGACAAGCACCCGGTCCCGGTCCTGAAACTCGTCGACCCCGACTCGGCAGGCGACCCTTGGCGATCACTTGTCCGCCTGTGGCGCGCCGGCCTGGACACCACAGCGTGGGCGACACTCATCGGGGTCCTCGACGTCGGGTACCCCGTGGAGCAGCCGCCATGGTGGGAGTTGCGGTTGCAGCTCCGGACCGAACGGGCGCAGAACCTGGCAGTCGGTGAGGCAGAACTATTGGGCGACCGCCAGCGAGAGGCGGTGCTCCGAGTCGGTTACCTGGCTGCCGGCATCGGGAACGGGAAGTGGCGCGCCGCCGACGTAGGAGCAATCGAACAGATCGCGGCCATCGACATCCTCAGCTCCGCCCGACCGCAATCCGATCGGGTGCTTCCGTACGACTACGAGTGGTACAACAATCTCCGGATCACGCTCGCCGATCAGCCGGCCATCAATCACAACGTCAAGCGCACGCTGCTGGCGTTGCTTGCCAACCGTGCCTCGCGCATCCCCGCCGGCCTCGTTGCCGAGTTGCTCGCTCACACACTTCGGCCGCCAACGGCAGGGACGAACCGCGAGACCGAGTTGGCAGCCATCGCGACAAGTCACCCCAACCTGCTGGTCGACGTGCCCGGGCTCAGAGAGCACATCGTCGCCGTCGGCTCACACATCGCCCCGGCGGTGGTCGCCGCGCTCTGGCTCGCCGAAGGCCGCGCCGACGGAGCCGAACGAGAGCAGTTGCGGCAACTTCGAGTCGAGACCGACGCCCGATACGCGCGACGCCCGTTGACCGGTTGTCAGTCGTCCCATTTCACGCCTGACTTCGTCACCTACCTGCGGGTCGAGCAGCCCCCGCATTGGACCCGGCAGCGACCGGTTCCGAACATCTTTGCCGGGCTCAACAAAGCGGCTCTCGCCACCATCGCGCCGGTGGACGCGCTCTACGTCGCGGAGACCTGGCGGGAGTACGCCGGGGAGTTTGTGCACGAGTATCTCCGGGCCCGGAACGTGCACTGGGGTGCCGGGACCGACCTGTACCAACTTCTGGGGAAGCTGGCGCGAAGCTGAGGGGACGCTGAGTCTGCTCAGTTGGTGGTTGCCAACCTATCCGTGATTCTGGGCGTCTGGGGGTTGGGTCCACTGGACATTTCGGAGGGTTGGATGAGCGTATCGCTGCTTGGGGGATGGTTTCCGGCGATGCTGGATGTGCTGGCCGCGGGGGCTTTGATTGCCGCGGTGGGGTGGCGGAACAGGAACTGGCGGTGGCGGGCGGTTCCGCTGATCGCGGGTGCGACGTTGCTGCTGACCCTGCTCGCGGCGTACCCGGGTGCGAAAGCGGCCGGGATCACCGATCCGCTGCCGTTCTCCGTCTGGTTCTGGTTCGGGATCGCGATTTCGGCACTGATCGTCCTGGCGGCGGGGTGGCGTACGGCGCGCTGGTGGCGGCGCGGTACCGCGGTTGTCGCGGCGGCGCTCGCTGCCCTGGTCTGCGCGAACGGCGTCAACCAGTTCGTCGGGTACTACCCCACCATCGACTCCGCGGTGAACGACTGGACCAACGCGCCGCTCCCGGGCCAGGTCTCGATGGCCGGCCTGCGCGGCGGCGCCAGCGTGAAGGTGCCCGCGGCCGGACGGCTGGTCGCCGTGAACATTCCGGACACGTACAGTCACTTCGGCCACCGCCAGGAGCTCGTGTACCTGCCGCCGATCTGGTTCGTGAAGAGCGCGCACCGGCACCACCTGCCGGTGGTCGAGCTGATCGGCGGCGAGCGTGGCGGACCGGGCGACTGGGTCCGGCTCGGCAACGCGGTGCAGGTCTCCGACGCGTACGCCCACCTGCACCACGGTTTCGCCCCGATCCTGGTCTTCGCCGACGCCACCGAGCGGTTCAACAACGACACCGAGTGCGTGAACGGGCCGAAGGGCAACTCGGCCGATCACCTCGACCAGGACATCCCGAAGTACGTCGAGAAGACGTTCGGCGCCTCCAGCGACCCGCATGAATGGGCGGTCGCCGGGTTCTCGATGGGCGGCACCTGCGCGCTCGATCTGGTCGTCGAGCACCCGGACGTGTTCAACCACTTCATGGACATCTCCGGCGACCTCGCTCCGTACACGAGCACCCCCGCGGCGAGCCTGCACGATCTGTATGGCGGTAATGTGGCTTTGGAGAAGGCGAACGAGCCGCTGCTGGTGATGCGCGCCCACGGCAAGTACACGGGAGTGAACGGGTTGTTCCTGACCAGCACGCAGGAGCGCCGGCACCAGCGCGAGGCCAACGAGCTCTCGAAGGCGGCGGCCAAGGTAGGGATCTGGTCGCGGGTCGAGGTCTCGCCCGGCACGCACGTGTGGCAGTTCGCGGCTCCGGCGTTCGCGACCGCTTATCCTTGGCTGGTCAGTCAGTTCGCTCCCCCTGCCGGGCGGCACCACGAAACGAGGCATACGAAACCGGCGTGATCAAAATACTGCGACGGCTCACCACCGGCTTGCTACTGATCGTGATCCTCTCCGCGCTGAACGCGGGCGACACGGTCAGTGAGGTCGACCTCGCGCAACTGCAGACCCCGGGCCTGATGAACGTGGTCGCCCTCGGCGACTCGGTCACCTCGGGCACGAACTGTAACTGTTCAGCGTTTCCACAGATGTACGCCGACGCGCTGCAGGCGAAGCGCGGCAAGCCCGTCCACGTCGACAACCTCGGCGTCGGCGGACTGGACTCGGCCGGCCTGCTGCAGAGCCTGAACCAGGACGACTCGACCGCCGAGGTCGCGACCGCCCGCGCCAGTGTGGTGCTGCTGACGATCGGCGCGAACGACTTCGGCGACCACCACGACGACGTCACCAGCGGCCAGTGCACCTCCGACTGCGTCGCGGACGAGTTCGAGCAGCTGACCGTCAACCTCGGCAAGATCCTGGACCGGATTCACGTCCTCCGAGATCACCTGCCGACCACGATCCTGATGACCGGGTACTGGAACGTCTTCAAGGACGGCGCGGTCGCCCAGCAGCAGTACCCGGCGAGTGGCCGGGTCGCGAGCGACCAGCTCACCGTGCGGACGAACGACGCGATCGCCGCGGCGGCGCATGCGGACGACGCGACGTACGTGGACATCTACACGCCGTTCGAGGACGACGCGACGAACATCACCGCGCTGCTCGCCCCCGACGGCGACCACCCGAACGCGGCCGGGCACGCCCTGATCGCGCAGATCCTGCTGAACGCGACGCCCAGCCACGTGAAGGCGGCAGTCCACAAGGGCTAGGCGCCGTTTGTCAGGTCGCCGGCGCGGTGTCCTGCTTCGCCGCCGGCGCGTCCTGGTTCTCCGGGAAGTGACACGCGGTCTGGTGCCCCGGCGCGAGCTCGATCAGCGGCGGTTCCTGGGTCTTGCAGATCTCCTGCGCCTTCCAGCACCGGGTGTGGAAGCGGCACGCGGGCGGCGGGTTGATCGGGCTCGGCACGTCGCCCTGCAGCCGGATCCGCTCCTGCTTACCCTTCCGCTTCGTGTCCGGCACCGGCACCGCGGACAGCAGCGCGACCGTGTACGGGTGCATCGGCCGCTCGTACAGGCTGACCCGGTCCGCGAGCTCGACGATCTTGCCGAGGTACATCACCGCCACCCGGTCCGACACGTGCCGGACGACGGACAGGTCGTGCGCGATCATCACGTACGTGAGATCGAACTCCTCCTGCAGGTCCTCCAGCAGGTTCACCACCTGCGCCTGGATCGACACGTCCAGCGCGGACACCGGCTCGTCCGCCACGATCAGCTTCGGCCGCAGCGCGAGCGTCCGGGCGATCCCGATCCGCTGCCGCTGACCGCCGGAGAACTCGTGCGGGTACCGGTTGTAGTGCTCGGGGCTCAGCCCGACCAGTTCGAGCAGTTCCTGGACTGCCTTCTTCACGCCGTGCTCGGTCTTCACGTGCTGCAGCCGGAACGGCGCGCCGACGATCTTGCCGACCGTGTGCCGCGGGTTCAGCGAACCGTACGGGTCCTGGAAGATCATCTGCACGTCGCGGCGCATCGGGCGCATCTTGCCCTCGCCGAGGTGGCTGATGTCCCGCCCTTCGAACCGGATCGTCCCGGAGGTCGGTTCCAGCAGCCGGGTCAGCAGCCGGCCGGTGGTGGTCTTGCCACACCCGGACTCCCCCACCAGCGACAGCGTCTCGCCGCGGGTCACGTTGAAGGTCAGGCCGTCGACCGCCTGCACCGCGCCGACCTGCCGCTGCAGGATGCCCTTGCGGATCGGGAAGTGCTTGACGAGGCCGTCGACCGCGAGCAGCTCCTCGCCCAGCTCCGGGACCGCCGGAGTGGGTTCGGGCGTCGAATCGGTGTCAGTAGTGGTCACAGGAGTCCCGTTCACAGCTTCGGCTTGATGTCGTTCTCCCACGCCTGCCGGCGATTCTGCGGGGAGAGATGGCAGGCGACCATGTGGCCGTTCCCGGTGTCGAGCAGCTCCGGCCGCTCGGTCTCGCTGGCACCGTTGTTCAGGTGCGCGTAGTTGCAGCGCGGGTTGAACGCGCAGCCGCTCGGTACGTTGATCAGGCTCGGCGGCGTGCCCTTGATCGGGATCAGCCGCTCGGTGCGCTCCCGGTCGATCCGCGGCATCGAACCGAGCAGACCCCAGGTGTACGGGTGCTGCGGCCGGTCGAAGATGTCTTCGGCGGTGCCGTACTCGACCGCGCGGCCGGCGTACATCACCTGGATGTCGTCGGCGAGCTCGGCGACCACGCCGAGGTCGTGGGTGATGATGATGACGGCCGAGTTGAACTCCCGCTGCAGGTCCCGGATCAGGTCCAGGATCTGTGCCTGCACGGTGACGTCCAGCGCGGTCGTCGGCTCGTCCGCGATCAGCAGGTCCGGGTCGCAGGACAGCGCCATCGCGATCATCGCGCGCTGCCGCATCCCGCCGGAGAATTCGTGCGGGTACGCGTCCACGCGCTTGTCCGGCTGCGGGATGCCGACCCGGTCGAGCATGTCGATCGCGTGCTTGCGGGCGACCTGCTTGCTGACCGCGTTGTGTACGCGGTACGCCTCGATGATCTGTTTTCCGACCGTGTAGAACGGATGCATCGCCGACAGCGGGTCCTGGAAGATCATCGCCATCCGCTTGCCGCGCAGCAGCCGCACCTCTTCGCGCGACGAGCTGACCAGGTCCTGCCCGTCGAGGAAGATCTGGCCGCTGATGTTCGCCACGCCGGGCTTGTGCAGGCCCATGATCGACAGGCTGGTGACGCTCTTCCCGGAGCCGGACTCGCCGACGATGCCGAGCGTCCGGCCGCGCTCCAGCTTGAACGAGACGCCGTCCACCGATTTGACCAGTCCGTCGTCGGTCGGGAAATGCACCCTCAGGTCGCGGACGTCGAGGAACGCCTCACCACGCTCAATGGTTTCGGTCATGAGATCCGCACCCTCGGGTCGACGACGGCGTACAGGAGATCGACGATCAGGTTCGCCAGCACGATGAAGAACGCGGCGACCAGCGTCACGCCCAGCACCTTCGGCAGGTCGTTGGCACGCAGCGCGATCACGGCGTACTGACCGATGCCCGGCAGCGAGAACGTGGTTTCGGTCAGGATCGCACCGCCGAGCAGCAGGCCGAGGTCCAGGCCGAAGATGGTCAGGATCGGGGTCAGCGCGGACCGCAGGCCGTGCTTGATGATCACGTCCCGTTCGGTCAGGCCCTTGGCCCGGGCGGTCCGGACGTAGTCCTCGTTCATCGTCTCGAGCATGCCCGCGCGGGTCAGTCGCGCGTACGCCGCGGCGTACAGGAACGCGAGCGTCACCCACGGAAGGATCAGGTCGTACGCCCACCAGATCGGATTGGTCTCGTCGAGCGGGTTCGTCCCGCCCTGCTGGGTCCAGCCGAGGTTGTAACTGAAGATCGACAGCGACAGCAGGCCGGTGAAGAAGATCGGCAGCGAAACCCCGGCCAGCGCCACCGACATCAGTGATCGATCCAGGACCGACCCACGTCTGAGGGCCGAGATGATGCCGGTGCCGACGCCGGTGACCAGCCAGATGAAGGCGGCACCACCGGCGAGCGACGCGGTCACCGGTATTCGCGCGACCAGGTCCGGCCAGACCGGCTGCTGGGTCAGGAAGGAGTACCCGAAGCACGGCGCGGGGCAGTGCTCGGTGGCCGGACCGTAGTTGTAGTCCTGGCCGACGACCAGGCCCTTCACGAACCGGCCGTACTGCACGTAGAGAGGATCGGTGAAGCCGAGCCTGACTGCGGTCTCGTGGACCTGCTCCTGGCTGGCGCTCCGGCCGACATAGCGGGACGCCAGATCGTCGGCGGTGGCACCGCCGAGCTTCGGGACCATGAAGAAGATCGAGAACGTGACTGCCGTGACGATGAAGAGCAGGATCACTGCCCCGATCACCCGGCGGATCAGATATGCGAGCACCGTGCGCGGCGGTGGTGGCCGGGGATCATCGCTGATCACCGGCCACCGTCAGCCTTCACCTACCTCTGCTGGCGACAATGATGGTTGAACAGGGCAACCACTTGGGCAACTACTTCTGCGCGAGCCCGATCGCCGCGTAGTCGTACATGTTCTGGCCCTGGTTGGAGAACACGTTGGCCAGCGTGTCCGGCCGGTACAGCAGGCCCTTGGCCCAGATGCCCGGCAGCGCCGCTGCCTGCTCCATCACCTTCTTGTCGACGTCCACCCAGAGCTTGTTCCGGGCGGTCTCGTCGGTGGTGGACATCGCCTGGTCGATCAGCTTGTCGACCTCGGGGATGCGGATGCCCAGGTTGGTGTTACCACCGGTCGCCCGGATCACCCGGCTGTCGACGATCTGGCTGAGGAAGCCGAAGCCGTCGTTCCAGTCCGCGCCCCAGCTGTAGACGATCAGGCCGAGCTTGTTCGCCAGCGCGAAGTCCGGCTTGCCGGCGAACCGCTTGGTGTAGTCACCGGTCGGGTACGGCTTGGTGGTCAGCACGATGCCGGCCTTCGCCAGCGACTGCTGCAGCGTCTCCGCGACCGCCTTCTCCTTGGCCCGGTCGGCACGGTAGGCGATGTTCATCGGGAAGCCGTTCGGCTGACCGCACTGCTTCAGCTCGTCCTTGGCCTTCTGGACGTTGCCGTTCTTGTCGGTCTCGAAGCCGTAGTCGTCGAACTTCTCCGCGCCGGTGATCGACGGCGGCATCAGGTTGGTGGCGATGTCGCCACCGATCGGTCCGCCGTACGCGCGCTGGTAGCCCTCGTGGTCCGCGGCGTACAGCACGGCCTTGCGGCAGTGGATGTTGTCCAGCGGCGCGACCTGGCTGTTCAGCACGGTGAAGTTCAGCCGCGGCGCCGGCACGTTGTCGGCGTGCGCCTTCAGCTTCGGGTCGGCCAGGATCTTCGCCTGGGTCTCCGGCTGCACGCCGGTACCGGCGATGTCGACGTCGAGGTCACCGGCGATCAGCCGGTTGTCGATGTCGGTGCCGTTCACGTTGAACGCGACGGTGATCTTGTCCGGCAGCGCCTTCCGGCCCGAGTCCGGGTCGGTGGACGCGTCGTACTGATCGTTGCGGACCAGGCTGATGCCCGAGTTCGCGTCGTAGCTGGCGAACTTGTACGGGCCGGTCGAGATCGGGTGTTCCTTGTACTTCGCTCCGGTGTCCTTGGCCTGCGGCACCGGAGCCGTCGACGGCAGCTGGGCGAAGTAGTCGAAGCTGGAGAACGGCTTGTTCAGGTGGAAGACGATGGTCTGGTCGTCCGGCGTCTCGATCGCCTTCGCCACCCCGGCCAGCGTCTTGTCCTTGTAGACGCTGTAGCCCTTCGGGACGTCCAGCAGGAAGTCATTGAAGTAGGTCGGGCCGTTCGGCAGCGTCGCCTTGTCCAGCGACCGCGCCACCGCGTACTTGACGTCCTTCGAGGTGACCTCGGTGCCGTCCTCGAACTTCACACCCTTGCGGATCTTGTAGGTCCAGGTCTTCGCGCCGTCACTCGGCACGCCCGGCGCCTCGGCCAGGTCCGGTACCGGCTTCGCGCCCTCGGCGCCCGGAGCCGCCTTGAACGTCATCAGCGGCCGGACGTAGTTCCGGACCAGGTTCCAGGACAGGCCGTAGTAGGTGTCACCGGGGTCGGTCGAGTCCCAGTTCTCGGTGATCGCCATCCGCAGGGTGCCACCCTTTTTGTCGCTCGGGTTGAACACCTTGTCCACGGCCGCGTTGAACTCGGGAGTGGCGCCACCGCCGCCGCTGTTCGAGCCCCCCGACTGCGCCTTCGGTCCACCACAAGCCACCAGGCTCAAGGCGACGGCCGCACTGACGGCGGTGGCCGTCGTGATGCGATTCCATCTCATCTCTTGTTGCACCCCTTTATTCGTGAGAGCCCAGGCTCCCTGGTTGGAGAGAAGACCTACCGCGATCGCGGATCGAGGGCGTCGCGCAACCCGTCGCCGAACAAGTTGAAGGCCAGCACGGTCAGGAAGATCGCCAGCCCGGGCGGGACCATGTACATCGGGTCGACCTGGTACCAGTTCGCCGCGTTGGAGAGCATGTCGCCCCAGCTGGCGGTCGGCGGCCGGACCCCGACACCGAGGTACGACAGGCCGGCCTCGAACAGCACGTTGGTCGGGATCAGCAGCGTCGCGTACACCAGGATCGGGGCGATCAGGTTCGGCAGCAGCTCGGTGAACAGGATGTACGGACGCCGGGCGCCGAGGCTCCGGGCCGCGTCGACGAACTCCCGTTCCCGCAGCGACAGCGTCTGGCCGCGGATGATCCGGCCGATGTACGGCCAGCTGAAGAAGCCGATGATGAACACGATCAGCGCCACCCGGAGCGCGTCGCCCTTCAGCCCGAGGATCGAGTCCGGCACCACGCCGACCAGGGCGAGCGCGAACAGCACCAGCGGGAACGCCAGGAAGATGTCCATCAGCCGGCTGATCAGGGTGTCCACCCAGCCGCCGAAGTACCCGGCGGTGATGCCCAGCACGACCCCGATCACCACCGACAGCAAGGTGGCGAGGAACGCGATCAGCAGCGAGATCCGGGCGCCGTACAGGATCCGGGCGAAGATGTCGCGGCCGTTCACCGGCTCGACGCCGAACGGGTGACTGGCGCTGATCCCGCCCAGCTTGCCGATCGGGATCTGCAGCGACGGGTCGACCAGGTCCTGGTGGAAGTCGTTCGGGGTGACGCCGACCAGCTTGCAGATCAGCGGCGCGAAGATGCCGACCACGATCAGGAACAGCACGAAGATGCCACCGGCGATCGCGATCTTGTCCCGCTTCAGCCGCATCCAGGAGATCTGCCAGAGCGACCGGCCCTCGATCTTGCCGGCACCCGCCAGCAGCGCCTCCGGCTGAGCGGACGACGCCGCGGGATCGACCTCGAGTGGCGCGCTCACGCGATCTGTACCCCTACCTGGTGTGGGTGAACCGGGACGAAATCCGGCCTGACTGCCGCCTTAACCTGCCGCCATTACAGCGCGGAGTCAAAGGCAGAAAGACCTGCGTTGCGCGATCGTGACCGGCAAGAAATCGTCCCGTATCGTGGACAAACCGCAGTAAACCACGCCTGTCCACCCACGGTCGCCGGAGCAAGGCGAACCGTTACTGCCATGGCAGTTTTGTGTCACTTCCGCAAAGGTGAGAAATACAGCAAAGACAGCTGGTCAATAGCCGTTTGAACGCCTTGCAGGTTCTTCGCGGCCGCGACCGCGATTCGCCCTTGCCAAACCGGGATCACCGGCGCGTCATGCGCGAGTACGCCCTGTAGCTGGCTGATCAGGTCGTCGCGCTTCAGCCCGTTCTGTTCGGTCCGCTCCTGCTGCAGGAGCTTCAGGGCCGCCGACGAACGGTAGCCGTTCGCGAACGCTCCGTCAGTGGCGACGAACGGGGCCACGTAGTCGTCCGCGTCCGGGTAGTCCGGGGTCCATCCGGCCTGGTACATGTCGTACGCGCCGGCCTTGGTGCCGACCTGGTATTGCGGCCACTCCGCGCTGCGCAATGTCACCTTGAACAAGCCGGACGTCTCCAGCTGACGCTTAAGCTCAAGAACCTCGGCCTTGGCACCGGCTCCGTACTGCGTGGGGGTCCAGCCGACCGTCAGCGGCACCGGCGTGACGATGCCCGCCGCCTTCAGCAACGCGGCGGCGGTTGCCTTGTTCGGTTGCTTGTACTCCGCTTTGTACGCGTCGACCTGTCCGCCGAAGCCCGGTGGCACCACGGAGTACAGCGGGTTGACGTGATCGCCGTACGCCTTCTTCGCGATCGCGGGCCGGTCGATCAACTGCGCGACAGCCTGGCGTACGGCGGGTTTGCGCGCGATCAGCGACTTCATCTGGAACGTGAAGAACCGGATCTCCGCGGAGTTCGCCTCGACCACCTGGACCTGATTGGACTTCCGCAGGTTGTCCAGCAGACTCGGGCCGAACCCGTGGTACGCCAGCTCCGCCTTGCCGGTGGTGATCGCCTCGTACAGCGCGGCCGAGTCCTTCTTCAGGCTGATCGCCACGCCGTCGTTCTGCGCCGCCCGCGAACCGCGGTACCCGGCGAACTTCGTCATCGTCAGCTCGGACCCCGGCGAGTACGAGGCCAGCTGGTACGGCCCCGAACCGACCGCCTTGTTCTCCAGCAGCGCGTTCGCCGGGTACGACTGCTCGTCCACGATCGACGCGGCGGTCGTGGTCAGCAGGTACGGCAACCGGGCATCGGGGTGGGTCAGGTTGAACACCGCGGTCAGCTCGTCCGGCGTACTCACGGACTTCACCGAGCTGAACCAGGACGCCGCTCCCCCGGGCGTCTTCAGCCGGACCAGGCGCTCAAAGCTGAACTTCACGTCCGAGGCGGTCAGCTTGTGCCCGTTCGGGAAGGTCAGCTGATCCTTCAGGCTGCACGTGTACGTGGTCGGCGAATCGAACTGACAGTCCGCCGCGTCCGGTACCGGGGTCGGCTTGTCCGGGAGGATCGTCAGCAGGGTCTGGAACAGGTTCGCCTGGACGGTGCGGGAGCCCGCGTCGTACGGGCCGGCCGGGTCGAGGGACGCGATCGAGTCGGTCGTCGCCAGCTTGAGCAGCACCGGCTTCGGCGTCTGCTCGCCCGGGTGTGGCGCGTTGTCGTCCGGCTGACCACAGGCAGCCAGCGATACCCCCAGCGCACTGACAACCACGGCCGCCGACACTCGGCGCACCAACTCACCCACCGTCTCACCTTTCCCCAGCCCGTTACCCCGACAACGCCCCCGAGGGCACCAAGTGACGGTAGCTCGTCAACGGAGCAATGCGCGCAGGGACTCCGGCGTCAGCGGTTCGAGCGACTTCACCACGAGCCGCCGCGGTGCCTCTTCGATGGTCACGAACTGCGGTACCGCGACGACGAACATGCCGGCCGCCGTACCCGCCTCCGTACCGGTGACCGAGTCCTCGATCACGATGCAGTTCGCCGGGTCGACGCCGAGCTTCGCGGCACCGGTCAGGTACGGCTCCGGGTTCGGCTTGCCGAGCGTCACCTCGTCACCGGCGACGATCACGTCGAACGGGTTCGGCGGCAGGTGGCCGAGTACGGCATCGATCATCGTCCGGTACGACGCGGAGACCAGTGCGCACGGCACCTCCTCCTTGCGGAGCGCCTGCAGCAGCTCGAGCGCACCGGGCTGGAACGCCACCTCGCGGCGCAGTGCCACGACCACCTCGGAGAACATCCGGTCGGCCAGCTCGTCCGCGCCGATCACACCGGCCGGAATCCGCGCCATCCACACCTGCACGGCGTCGCGCAGGTCGCTCCCGATCAGCGTCATGCAGTCCTCGAGGGTCCACTCCGCCCCGAGCGAGCCGAGCAGCTCGATCTGCACCTCCGCCCAGACCTTCTCGGAGTCGACCAACGTCCCGTCCATGTCCCACAACACCGCCTGCAGGCCCGGCACCCAGCACTCCTCACGTCACGCCCTCACTTTGAGAACCCACCGCGCGTGTCCGGAGCCCGAAAACGCGCGGTGGGTTCGCAGAGTCTGTCCGGCCATTCTCCCTGGTGCGGCGACTGAGCGCGGTACGGGGGTGACCACGTAGGCTGACAGTCCGGTTTCCGGTGCCTGGAGCAAGCCAGCGCCGGGTTTGGCTCGAGAGACGACAGGGGGCCTGCGAGTGGTTGATCTCGCGAACCTGAGAGACCCGGTCGTGATCGCCGCGTTCGAGGGCTGGAACGACGCGGCCGAGGCGGCCACCGGAGCGGTCGACCACCTGATCGACGAGTGGGACGCGGAGCTCGTCACGGCCATCGATCCCGAGGACTACTACGACTTCCAGGTGAACCGCCCGCAGGTCGGTCTCGACGACGACGGCGGCCGCCAGCTCAGCTGGCCGACCACCCGGGTGTACCTGGCGCGCCCCGCCGACACCGGCCGGGACGTCCTGCTGATCCGCGGCATCGAGCCGAACATGCGCTGGCGGGCGTTCTCCAAGGAGCTGCTGGAGCTCGTCGACGACTCGAACGCGCAGGTCGTCGTCGTCCTCGGCGCCCTGCTCGCGGATGCGCCGCACACCCGCCCGATCCCCGTCTCGGCCACCTCCTCGGACGAGGAACTCACCGCCTCCTGGAGCCTGGAGCCGTCCACGTACGAAGGACCGACCGGGATCACCGGCGTGTTCGCCGACCTGTGTACGACGCTCGGGGTGCCGTCGGTGTCGATCTGGTCGGCGATCCCGCACTACATCGCCGGTACGCCCTGCCCGAAGGCGTCGCTGGCACTGCTCGGCAAGGTCGAGGAGCTGCTCGACCTGGCCATCCCGGAAGGTGAGCTGCCCGAGCTCGCCCGGGCCTGGCAGCGCGGCGCCGACGAGCTGAGCGAGGAAGACCCGGAGGTAGCCGAGTACGTGCACTCGCTGGAGGAGCAGCGCGACACCGCCGACCTCCCCGAGGCGACCGGCGAGGCGATCGCGGCCGAGTTCGAGCGCTACCTGAAGCGCCGGAACAAGAACCACCCGAGCGACTGACCGCCCTACCCACTTTTCAGAGAAGTAACCTCGCGACCCGTGGCGCGTTGTTACCAATGGGTTTATTGTCGACCCGACAACTGGGGGGTGACGGGCTGCCGTCACCGTGACCACGGGGAGTGACGAGATGCGCGACGAGCGGGGCGGCACCTCGATTCCTGCGCTCGCGGTGCTCATCCTGCTCGGGGTCGTCGCCGCGATCGGGATCTTCGGCAACAAGGACAAGACGGTCACCGTCGACCTCAGTACGCTGACCGCTTCCACGACCGCCACCACGATCCCGACCGCGCCGCTGGACACCCAGCCGTACTCGGGGACCGATGGCCTGGTCGTGCATCCGCGCAACGAGGCGGCGCTGTTCAGTGCGCCGGACGGTGACGCGTTCGGCAAGATCGGGCCGACCCAGTTCGGGCCGACCTGGCTTCCGGTGGTGGAGCAGTCCGACGGCTGGGTACGCGTCCTGCTGCCCTCCAAGCCGAATCGCTCCACGGCCTGGATGCAGGACGGTGACCTCGACCGGGCCAGCTCCTCGTACCTGATCCGCGTACACACCAGCTCGCGCACGCTCGAGCTGTTCCTGAACAACAAGAGCCTCGGCAGCTGGAAGGCCGGGGTCGGCGCGACGAAGACGCCGACGCCACCCGGCCGGACGTTCCTGCTCGGCTCGATCATCGACCACAAGCGCTCCGCGTCCCCGATCGTGCTCCCGTTGGGTGCGCACAGTCCCACCTTGGACACGTTCGGTGGCGGACCTGGTACGGTCGCGATCCACGGCTGGCCGAATCCGCACGTGTTCGGGGCGGCGATCAGCGCGGGCTGCGTCCGGGTACCCAAGGCCGCGCTCGCCCATCTGCAGAAGGTTCCGCTCGGGACTCTGGTCCTGATCGACAGCAAGTAAGGAGATCCCTGATGCGACTACAGGTGCGACGGCGTCTGACGCCGACCGTCCTGACGGCCGCGGCCGTGGCCGGTGTGGTGACGTTCAGCCTGGTCGCCAGTGCCCCCGCCGGTAACGCGGCGGCCCGCCCGTCCTCGGCGTACGCGGTCAGCGCGGAAGGCCAGGTGCCGATCGCCAAGACCCCGTACGCGGAATCGCTCGACGGGAAGCGGCAGACGTCGACGGCGCTCGAGCTCCCGAAGAACCCGCTGATCTCGGTCCGGGCCGGGACCGCGACGGCCGGGAACGACTCGGCTTCGGTCGAGCTGTTCGACATCGTGATCGGGCCGGATCTGCTCAGTCAGGTGAAGCTGCCGCCGGAGCTCCAGCAGCAGTGCGCTTCGCTGCCGAAGACGGGTGCGGCCGACCTGCCGCTGCCCGACCTCGCGCTGCCGGATCTCGGTCTGCCGCTGCCGAAGCTGACCACCAAGGACCTGCCGGTGAAGAACCTGCCGGACCTGTGCAACCTGCTGCTCAACCCGCCCAAGTCGCTGCTCGGCATCGACTCGCTGAACGTGTGGTGTTCCGGTAATCAGGGTGGTGTCGACATCGGGTCGCTGACGCTGCTCGGGCAGACGATCAAGCTGCCGAGCACGAAGCAGGGCGCGACTTTGCCGGCCGCACCGCTCGCGACGATCACAGTGAACAGCCAGGGCAAGCACTCCGACGGCGCCTTCACGATCACCGGCCTGACGATCAACCTCGGCGGCGCCGAAACCATCAACCTGGCGTCCGCAACCTGCGCCAAGCCGGCCACGAAGACCAAGCCCAAGCCGAAGCCCCAACCGGTGAACCCGGCCCCCGCCCAGGTAGCCACTCCCCCGTCCGCCCCGGTCCCGACCCCGGTCAAGACGCACCAGCCCGTCACCGGCTGACCCCACCCGGCGCCCCAAACCTGTTTGGGGCGGCTGGGGGTTTCGGGGTTAGAGCTTTACGCCCAGCAGTGCGTCTACAGCTTGGGCGACGAGGGCGGGTGCTTCGTGGTCGTCACCTTCGCTCTCGGCCCAGGCGTCGACGGCGGCGAGTGCGGCCGCGCTGTCCAGGTCGTTCGTCAGCGCCGCACGTACCGCATCCACCGCCGCGCCACCATCCGGTCCGGAGCCTCGGCCGATCGCGCCCCGCCACGCATCAAGCCGGGCCTGTGCAGCGGCCAGGTCGGACTCCATCCAGTACCAGTCGGTGCGGTAGTGATGCGCCAGCAGCGCCAACCGGATCGCCATCGGGTCGGCACCACCGAGCCGTTCCTTGGACACCAGCACCAGGTTGCCCTTGGACTTCGACATCTTCTCGCCGTCGAGCCCGACCATCCCCTGATGTACGTATGCCCGCGCGAACGGATGCTCTCCGGTAGCGACCTGCGCGCCACTGGCGGACATCTCATGGTGCGGGAAGATCAGATCCGACCCACCGCCCTGCACATCGAACGTCATCCCCAGGTACTTCAGCGCGATCGCCGAGCACTCCACATGCCAGCCCGGGCGGCCGCGGCCGAGCGCCGAGTCCCAGGCAGGCTCGCCCGGGCGCTCGTGCCGCCAGAGCAGGCTGTCCAGCGGGTCCTGCTTGCCGTCCCGGTCCGGGTCGCCGCCGCGCTCCGCGAACAGCTCGCGCATCGTGTCCCGGTCGTAGTTCGACACGCCACCGAACGCCGGGTCGGCCTTCACCGCGAAGTACAGGTCGCCGTCGACCGAGTACACGGCTCCGGCCCGCTTGAGCTCCTCGACCGCGCCGGCGACCAGGTCGATCGATTCGACTACACCGATGTAGTGCTGCGGCGGAATCACCCGCAACGCGGTCATGTCGTCCCGGAAGAGCTGGATCTCCCGGGCCGCGAGATCCGTCCACTCGACCCCGGTCGCCGTCGCGCGTTCCAGCAGCGGGTCGTCGACGTCGGTGATGTTCTGGGTGTACAGCACGTCGTACCCGGCGTCCCGCCAGAGGCGATTGATCAGGTCAAACGTGACATAAGTCGCGGCGTGGCCCATGTGCGTCGCGTCGTACGGCGTGATGCCGCACACGTACATCCGGGCGGTTCCGCCGGTGGCCGGTGGCACCTCGACCAGCCCACCGGAGGCGGTGTCGTGGAGGCGTAGCCGCCGGGCCGGCCCCGGCACCGCCGGGATGTCTGGTTTCGTCCACGCCTGCATGTATCGGAGCTTATGCCAGTCCGATTTTCAATGACGCGACACGGTTCCATTCCGTGGTCGGCCGGTTCCGCTGCACCCCGGTGCCGGATACTGTCGCCCGCGATGAACTCTGACTTCAGCCCCGGCCTCCAGGCGTACGGTGGCTGGATCGCCGCCGCCGCGATCCAGCAGCAGGACCTGTTCAACGAGGTGGTCGGCCCGGACTCCTTACAGGCCGACCTCGACCTGCGCACCCTGACCGGCGAACGCGGCACTCTCGGCGGCGTGTCGCTGCTCGGCAGTTTCTCCGAGCTGGACCACACCTGGTTGTGGGGCTGGGCGAACCCGGGCTTCGGCCGGGACGCGCCCGCGGTCGCGCCGACGCTCGCCATCCGCGAGTTCGGCGAGCGGCACGGGATCGAGGAGTTCACCACCGAGAGCCCCGATCTGAGCGGCTTCCCGCAGCCGGCCCAGGCGGCGATCACGCTCGCGATCACGGCCGGCTCGGTGCTCGGCGGTCGTGGCGTCTGGTCGACGGCGATCAACGAAGGACGCGGGCACGTGTACCTGCATGTCGCCGACGAGCAGCTCCCGCGCGCCGGCTTCGACCCGATCGCTACGCCCCGACTGCTGCTCACCGCGGTCAGCGTGTTCCCGGCCGACCACCGACGGGTCGTCCGCGGCTACTTCCAGCATTTCGGCGTGCCGTACGAGGAAGCGCCCGATGCGATTCGCGGCACGGCACCGAACGGCGGCGTGATCGTCACGACGTACGACGAGCACGACCGGCTCGGCAACGTACACGTCGAACCGAAGCCCTAGAAGGCGGGCCAGGGAATCGCGGGCCACTCGTCGCTCGGGTACGGAAACGTACCCGTCTTCAGCAGCGTCGCGCACCGTTCCCTGGTCGCGGTCAGCTCGACCGCGGTGATCAGCTCGCACAACTGCTGCCCCAACGCCCCGGCAAGCTGATCGGCGAGCTTGCGGAGGTCGTTCTTCAGCTCGTCCGCGATCGGATCACCGGCCCAGCCCCACAGCACCGTACGCAGCTTGTCGTCGGCGTTGAACGTGACGCCGTGATCGACCCCGTACACGCGGCCGTCGCCCGGGTTCAGGACGTGGCCGCCCTTGCGGTCGGCATTGTTGACCACGGCATCGAACACCGCCATCCGCCGCAGCGCCTCGTTGTCCGCGTGCACCAGCGTCACCGGGTTGTGCCGGCCGTCCAGCGCGTCAAGTACGCCGACCCAGCCGGCCGGTACGCGACCCTGCGGGACGATGTCGACCAGCTCGGTCTCCCCCGCTGTCAGCTCGGCCTCGTCGATCCACAGTTGCACCATGCCGACGCCGAGCGGTCCGTCCCGCAGCAGCGTCGGCGGTACGACCGACCAGCCCAGTGCCTCCGACACCACGTACGCGGCGAATTCGCGCTGCGCCAGCGTGCCGTCCGGGAAGTCCCACAACGGGCGCTCCCCCTCGACCGGCTTGTAGACCACGGTCGCGGTCTCGCCGTCCCGGCTGACCGAGCCCTGATAGGTACCGTTCGAGGCCGCGACCAGGCGGCCGTGCAGGGAAAGCTCCCCCAGGGCGAGGAGCTCGGGGTCGATCGTCATTCCGGCAGGTGCCTGCGGTAGCCGTTGGCGCGTGGGCAGATGTGACCGTCGGCATCGATCGGCCGGCCGCAGAACGGGCAGCTCGGCCGGCCGGACGCGACCAGCGCGACCGCGCGCCGGGCGAACGCGCGCGCCTGCTCCTCGGTGATCCGGACCACGAACACCTCGGCGTCGTCGGACTCCATCGCGGCCGCCACCGGGTCGCTCTCCTCGAGCTCGGCCGGGTCGCCGGTGACGACGGCGAACACCTCGATCACCACCCGCTCGGCGTCCGCCTCCCAGGCCAGCGTCATGGTCCCGGCCCGGAACTCCTCCTCGATCGGCTGCTCCAGCGGCGCGGTGTCGTCGACGCCGGACGCCGCGACCGGATCCCGGTCGAACCGGCGCGCGACCTCGTCCAGCATCACGTCCAGCCGCTCGGCCAGCGCCATCACCTGTTCCTTCTCGCACGCGACCGACGTCAGCCGGTGCCCGGCTCGCGCCTGCAGGAAGAACGTCCTCGCACCTGGTTCCCCGACGGTGCCGGCGACGAACCGCTCGGGGTCGTCGTAGGAGTGCACAACTCGCGCCATGTCCTAGACCCTAGAACATGCTCGGTTGTCCCGTGCCGTTGCGAGCAGGTGCACGGTGGTGTAGCTGGGTGTGCTGGGGGCGAGGTTTCGATGCGGCGCATCGTGACCTTGCCCCCAGTGCAGCCAGATGCGCCACCGTGTGCCGCGCAGTAGGCACGGGACAATCGAGCATGTTCTGGTTACCGTCCACCGACGACAGCGTCCGACGACCGCTTCTTCGGCTTGGCTTTCGCTGTCGGCTTAGGGACCAAGGAGGCCAGCTCGCTGCCGGAGTCGTTCAGCCGGACCAGGAACGGGCGGGTCGCGGTGTACGTGATGATCGTGGTCGACGCCGTGTCCACCACGATCCGCTGGAATGTGTCCAGATGCTGACCGAGCGCGTCCGCGACGATGGACTTGATCACATCGCCATGCGAGACGGCCACCCAGAGCGCATTGTCGCCGTGACTCTTCGCCAGCTCCGCGTCATGCGCCCGTACCGCGTCGACCGCCCGCTGCTGCATCGCCCGCATCGACTCGCCGTTCGGGAAGGTCACCGCGGACGGGTGCTGCTGGACCACTGCCCAGAGCGGGTCCTTCGCCAGCGTGCTGATCTTCTGCCCGGTCCAATCGCCGTACCCGCATTCGGTCAGCCGCCGATCAGTTGCCGTACGCAACCCGGCGTGCTGTTTGGCGATCGCCGCCGCGGTCTGCTTGCACCGCTCCAGCGGGGACGTGACGATCGCGGCGAGGGGCAGGCCGGCCAGCCGCTGAGCGACCGCCGCGGCCTGCTCGACGCCGGTGCCGTCGAGTTTCACGCCAGGGGTTCGCCCGGCCAGCGTGCCGGAAGTGTTCGCCGAACTGCGGCCGTGGCGGACCAGAATCACCGTAGGCATGACAGGCACGTTAGCTGGTCCCGCCAAGCGGTGCCGTGGGTTGGCCAGGCTGTGGTTCATGATGGTGGGTGTGATCGTGGACTGCGGGGTGTACGCCGGGGGTGAGCGCCGGCAGCTGCCCAAGGACCCGGAGACCGTTGCCCAGGCCATCGACGACGACGGCCGCGCCTTCGGCTGGATCGGCCTGCACGAGCCGTCCGACGCCGAGATGGAGCGCGTCCAGCAACTGTTCGGCCTGCACGACCTGGCCATCGAGGACTCGCTGCAGATCCACCAGCGGCCGAAGGTCGAGCGCTTCGGCGACACCATCCTGGTCGTCCTGCGCACCCTCTGGTACGTCGACGAGGGCGACGCCGTCGAAACCGGCCAGGTGACGGTCTTCGTCGGCCCGCGGTACGTGGTGACAGTCCGGCACGGCGAAGGCGGCGAACTGGCCACCACCCGGCACGAGCTGGAGGCGCGCGCAGCCGTGCTCGGGCACGGGCCGGCCGCGGTGCTGTGGGCGATCTGCGACGCGGTCGTGGACGACTACGAAACCGTGGCCGAACAGGTCGAGATCGATGTCGACGAGGTCGAGTCGTCGGTGTTCTCGCCCGAACGCACCAGCGACGCGGAGCGCATCTATCGGCTCAAGCGTGAGGTACTCGAAATGCGCCGCGCGATCGATCCACTGCGCGAACCGATGGTCCAGTTCGCGCACGGCGTGAACGGGATCAGCGCCAAGGCGAGCCCGTTCTTCCGCGATGTCGCCGACCACCTCAGCCGGGTCTCCGACCAGACCGAAGCGATCGACACCCTGCTCTCCTCCGCGCTGAACGCCCACCTGGCCCGCGTCTCGGTGCAGCAGAACGACGACATGCGAAAGATCTCCGCCTGGGTCGCCATCGCCGCGGTGCCCACGATGCTGGCCGGCATCTACGGCATGAACTTCGACAACATGCCCGAACTACGCTGGCACTTCGGCTACTACGCCGTCCTCCTCCTGATGGCCGTCGTCTGCTTCACCATGTACCGCTTCTTCCGCAAAGTCGGCTGGCTGTAACGCACACCCGGCAGCCGGTCAGGTGGCGGTGATTGTGCTGGTGGCGAGGAGGATGATCAGGACGATGCCGAGGAGTACGCGGTAGAGCGCGAAGACCTCGATGGTGTGCTTGGCGACGAATCGGAGCAGCCACGCGACCGAGGCGTACGCGACCACGAAGCTGACGATGGTGCCGACGATCAGGGGTAGTGCGCCGACGCCGCCGTTCAGGGCGTCCTTCAGCTCGTAGATGCCCGCGCCGACCAGCGCGGGGATGCCCAGTAGGAAGGCGATCCGGGTCGCCGCAACCCGGTCCAAACCGCGGAACAGACCGGCCGAGATGGTCGCACCGGACCGGGACACGCCGGGGATCAGCGCGAGGCACTGGACCACGCCCATCACGATCGCGTCCACCAGCGTGATCCGCTCCAGCGGGCGCGCCTTGGAGCTCAGCCGTTCGGCCGCGACCATCACGAACGACCAGCCGATCAGCGCGCCGGCCACCCACCACAGGCTCCGCAGCGGGCCGGAGATCAGGTCCCGGGCCAGGAAGCCGACGATCACGATCGGCACCGAACCGACGATCACGTACCAGCCCATCCGGTGGTCGAACTCGCCGCGGTGCTCCGGGTTGACCAGCCCCCGGACCCAGGCCACCGCGATCCGCCGGATGTCCTTCCAGAAGTACAGCACCACGGCCGCGATCGCGCCGATCTGGATCACCGCGGTGTACCCGGTGATCGCGGGGTCGTCGATCTTCAGGCCGAGCATCTTCGACACGATGGTCAGGTGGCCGGTGCTCGAGACCGGCAGGAATTCGGTCAGGCCCTCGACGATGCCGAGGATGATGGAGTCCCAGATCGTCATCAGTGACCGACTCCAGCCAGGTCCAGCGCCTCAGCCAGTGTCCTCAGGTCGGCGATCCGCTGCTCCACGGTCGGCGCGAAGGGCGTCACGGCGACGGTCGTCGCGCCCGCTTCGGCGTACGCGGTCAGCTTGTCGGCCAGCCGGGCCTTGTCACCGAGCAGCGAGATCGAGTCCAGGAACCCGAACGGTACGGCGGCCATCGCCTCGCGGTGCTTCTTCGCCAGGTACAGGTCCTGGATCTCCTTCGCTTCGTCGGCGTACCCCATCCGGACCGCGAGCGCGTTGTAGAAGTTCTTCTCCCGGCTGCCCATCCCGCCGATGTACAGCGCGGCGTACCCACGGATCGGGTCGGCCGCGGCGTGGATGTCCGGGCCGGGCATCAGCGGTACGGACGCGACCACGTCGAAGTCGTCGAGCTCGCGGCCGCGGCCGGTGCGGATGTGCGCCAGCTGCTCGCCCAGGAACCCCGGGTCGTTCAGGATACCGAGCCAGCCGTCGGCGATCTCACCGGCCAGCTCGAGGTTCTTCGGACCGACGGCGGCCAGATAGACCGGCACGTGGTCGCGGATCGGCCGGACGGTCAGCTTCAGCGCCTTCCCCGGTCCGTCGGGCAGCGGCAGCGTGAAGTACTTGCCCTCGTACGCGACCGTCTCGCGGCGCATCGCGGCATTGACGATGTCGACGTACTCCCGGGTCCGGCGCAGCGGCTGTTCGAACCGTACGCCGTGCCAGCCCTCCGAAACCTGCGGGCCGGACACGCCGAGGCCGAGCCGGAACCGGCCGTTCGAGAGCCGGTCCAGCGTCGCCGCCGTCATCGCGGTCATCGCCGGGGTCCGGGCCGGGATCTGGAAGACCGCCGCGCCGACGTCGATCGTGGTGGTCTGGGCGGCGATCCAGCTGAGCACGGTGGCCGCGTCCGAGCCGTACGCCTCCGCGGCCCAGGTGACCGAGAAACCGAGCGTCTCGGCCTCCTTCACCAGCCTCAGATGGTCCAGATGGTCGTCGCCGCCGTAGACGAAGCCGATGTTGAGTCCGAGTCGCATGACTGGCGAGCCTAGCGAGAGGTTGTCGGTGGACCGCAATAGGCTCGGACCATGCAACAGCGCTATCTCGGTCACAGTGGACTCGCCGTCAGCAGGCTCGGCCTGGGCACGATGTCGTGGGGCCGGGACACCGACGAGCACGAGGCCCGCGAGCAGCTGGCCGCGTTCGTGTCCGCCGGTGGCACCCTGATCGACACCGCGGCGGCGTACGGCGACGGTGACAGCGAGTTGCTGATCGGGTCGCTGCTGGGTGACGTCGTGGACCGGGACGACCTGGTGATCGCGACCAAGGCCGGTTTCAGCGTCCGCCGGGGCGAGCGGATCACCGATACCTCCCGGGGCGCCCTGCTGCGCGATCTCGAGGGCTCGCTGCGGCGGATGAACATCGACCACATCGACCTCTGGCAGCTGCACACCTGGTCCGACGACGTGCCGCTCGAGGAGACGCTGTCGGCGCTCGACCACGCGGTCAGCTCGGGCAAGGTGCGGTATGTCGCGGTGTCGAACTACGCCGGCTGGAAGGCGGCCCGCGCGGTCACCTGGCAGCAGGCCTGGCCCGGGCGCGCGGTCCCGGTGGCGAACCAGGTGGAGTACTCGCTGCTCGCCCGGGACGCCGAAATGGACGCGATCCGAGCGGCGGCCGGGCTCGGGATCGGCATCCTCGCCTGGTCCCCGCTGGGCCGCGGCGTGCTGACCGGGAAGTACCGGACCGGCATCCCCGCAGACTCGCGGGCGGCGTCTCAGCATCTGTCCAGATTCGTCGACCCCTATCTCGACGCCCGCGCATCGGGCATCGTGGAAGCGGTCGCGCGCGCGGCCGACGGGCTCGGCTGGACCCCGCTCGAGGTGGCCCTCACCTGGGTGCGGGACCGGCCCGGCGTGTCGGCGGCGATCGCCGGGGCCCGCACGGCGCTGCAACTGAAATCGATCCTCGGAGTGGAGGAGCTCACCTTGCCGCCCGCGATCGCGGCGGCTTTGGAGGATGTTTCGTGAGGTAGTTGTTGTTGACGCAGGTGGAGGTGCGGATGGCTGAATACGAGCTGCAGCAGTTCGAGGTGTCCAGGACAGAGTCCCGCGGGGCGGTGCGCAAACTACTCACCGAACACGCCGAGTACGGCGGCTGGGAGCTCGCCCGCCTCCGCCGCTACCCGGACGGCACCCGCCGAGTCTGGCTCCGCCGCCGCATCATCCGAGTCATGCGCACCCTGTAACCCGGCCCGGCACTTTTCCGGGCCGTTCTCATCGAGAAATATCTCTGCATCAGAGGTATTTTAGATCTGTGACCGATGTACTTGCGGAAGAGCTGCTGGCTGCTATGGGTCTGGTTCGGCGGCATCTGCGCCGTTCGGTCGGCCGACCATTCCCACTGTCCGTCCTCACCGACGCGCAAGCCGAGCTGGTCCGGACCGTCCGCCGCAACCCGGGCATCTCCGTCGCGGAAGCAGCCGCCGAGCTCGGCCTCGCCGCCAACACGGTCTCCACCTTGGTGAGTCAGCTGACCGAGCGCGGTCTGCTACGCCGTACCCAAGACGCCACCGACCGCCGGATCGCCCGCCTCACCCTCACCGACCCGGCCCGCCAGCAGGTGGAAGCCTGGCGCGACCGCCGAACCGCCCTCGTCACCGCCGCCATCGACGACCTCGCCCCGGCCGACCAGGCCGCGCTGCGAGCCGCCCTCCCGGTCCTGGCCGTCCTCGCCGAGCGACTACACCCCGAAGAACTGGAGCGCGTATGACTCCGGAACCCAACTCCGCGCCGGCCGTCGAACTCACCGGCCTGAGTCACCGATTCGGCGACCACCTCGCGGTCGACGACCTCGACCTGACCGTCTCCCCCGGCGAGTGCTTCGGCCTCCTCGGCCCGAACGGCGCCGGCAAAACCACCACCCTGCGCGTCCTCAACACCCTCTACCCACCGCAATCCGGCCGGGTACGCGTCTTCGGCCTGGACGTCCGGCATCAAGCGATGTCAGTACGACGGCTGCTCGGGTATGTACCGCAGCAACTGTCCATCGAAGGCGCATTGTCCGGCCGGGAGAACGTGTCCTGGTTCGCGCGCTTGTTCGACGTACCACGCCGGGAACGCGCCGCGCGGGTCGCGGAAGTACTTGATCTCGTCGATCTCACCGAAGCGGCCGATCGGCTCGCGTCGACGTACTCGGGCGGCATGGTGCGCCGGCTCGAGCTTGCGCAGGCACTGGTCAATCGGCCGGCGCTGCTCGTACTGGATGAGCCGACGGTCGGGCTCGATCCGGTGGCGCGGGATTCGGTGTGGGCGCGGGTGCAGGACATGCAGGAGCGGTTCGGGATGACTGTGCTGCTCACCACGCACTACATGGAGGAGGCCGATGTGCTGTGCGATCGGGTCGCCTTGATGCATCTCGGACGGCTGCGCGCTGTTGGTACGCCGGCTGAGCTGAAAGCTGAGCTTGGGCCGGACGCGAGCTTGGAGGACGTGTTCCGGCATCACACCGGGGAGAGTCTCGCCGGGGCCGGTCCGGACGGGCGGTCTGGTCGGTCTGGCCGGTCTGGGAAGGGAGGGTTGCGGGATGTCCGTGGCACGCGTCGCACCGCCCAGCGCCTGGGTTGAGAGCCGGCCCCGGGCCGCGCTGCGGCTGGTTTCGCGGATCGGCACGTTCTGCCTGGTCGAGTTGCAGAAGCTGCGGCACGACCGGACCGAGCTGGTCACCCGGGCGATCCAGCCGGTGCTGTGGCTGGTGATCTTCGGGCAGACGTTCAGCCGCATCCGGGCGATTCCGACCGGCAACGTTCCGTACCTGGACTATCTGGCGCCCGGGATCATCGCGCAGTCCGCGCTGTTCGTCGCGATCTTCTACGGCATCCAGATCATCTGGGAGCGTGACGCCGGGATTCTGACCAAGTTGCTGGTCACCCCGAGCCCACGGTCGGCCCTGGTCGCGGGCAAGGCGTTCGCGGCCGGCGTACGCACCATCTCGCAGGCAATCGTCGTACTGATCGTGGCCGCGCTGCTCGGTGTCAGCATGACGTGGAATCCGTTGAAGATCCTCGCCGTGTTCGCCGTCGTCGTACTGGGTGCGGCGTTCTTCTCGTGCCTGTCGATGACGATCGCCGGCCTGGTCCTGCGCCGGGACCGGTTGATGGGGATCGGGCAGGCGATCACGATGCCGCTGTTCTTCGCCTCGAACGCGCTGTATCCGGTCAGCTTGATGCCCGGCTGGCTGCAGGCACTCTCGCACGCCAACCCACTCACGTACGAGGTCGGCGCTCTGCGCGGACTGCTCATCGGGACGCCGACGAACTACTGGCTCGACTTCACTGTCCTGATCGTCGCCGCGATTGCCGGAATCTGCGCCGCGTCGTCCTTGCTCAGCCGACTTGCGCGGTAGCAGGTACCGCCTGGCAGCGGATCAGGATGAGTACGGCGACGACTGTGGTGACGATGCCGGCACCTACAAGCGCGCTCGCCGCACCGACCGCGCCGATGATCGGACCGCCCGCTAGCAAGCCGGCTGCGCTTCCTGCGTTCACGACAACTGTTTGGCCGGACAGCAACGTGCGCCGCTCGGCACCGACTGACGTGCGGGTGATGAGCATGGAGATCGCGGCAATGCCGATCACGACCGTGACGCCGGACAGTGCGCCCATGACGGCTACGACAATTGGGGTTGTCCAGACGCCCATCCCGACCCAGCACAGTCCCATCCAGGCCCAGGCGACTGATGCGGCGACTACCGGTTTGGTTCGCTTTACGATCGCTAGCGAGACCGCAGTGCCTAGTAGTGCGCCGACGCCGTACCCGGTCATTCCTGCTGCCAGGTACACGCCTGGTTTGCCGCGCTCTTCTCCTAGTACCGACAGGCCCAGGGTGAAGGCGAACCAGGTGACACAGCCGGTGCCTCTGACGATCCAGCCGTAGAGCACGTCGCGGCGGCCCTGCAGGCTCTGGCGGATCGACGGGGGTTCCTCGGGTGCGCCCGCTGCGCGGGTTGGTTGCACAGTGCAGGCCAGTAGCCCGGACGCTGCTACAGCGGCTGATTCCACCCAGAGCAGCTCGTTGGTGAAGCCCGCTGCGACGGCGAACGCACCGGCGGACGGGCCGAGCAGCATGCCGATGCGGCGGAGTCCGTCCTGCCAGGTGAGGAGCAGAACTGCGCGGCCGTCACCCCAGCGGTCTCCGGTATCGGCCAGTAGCGCTGAGCGTCCTGGGTTCGACAGGGCGTCTCCGCAGCCGAGCAGTAGTCCGCTGAGCACGAGTAGCGCGGGTGACAGTACGCCTAGTACGGCCGCGGTTGGTACTGAGGCCAGCGCGAGAGCGGATACGAACGCCACGATCGCCAGCCGCGGTCCCGAGTCAACCCACTGCCGCGCCTTCCGTGCCCACCACGGCGACAACAGCACAGGTATCCCGGCCGCGCCGCCCACCAGCCCGGTCGCGGCAACTGAACCGGTCTCCCGCAGGATCACCAACGGCAACGCGACCTGCGCGAGCCGGAACGCGAAGTCCGCCGTACCACTCCCCGCCAGCAACGCCAGCGCCTCCGCCTTCGCTCTCATGCCTTTGATTCTTGGCGTTCCGCTGAGCTCCGGGTAGCCGTTGAACCTTGCACCCTTGCCATAGGCTGAACCTATGGCTTCATTACCCTCGGTCGAGGATCTGCGGCTGGTCCAAGCCGTCGCCAGGACCGGCGCGGTCGGTACCGCGGCCCGAGAGCTGCGGATCTCGCAGCCGTCCGCGTCGCAGCGCCTGGCTCGGCTGGAGCGACGCTGCGGCACCAAACTGTTCGACCGCGACACCCGCGGCGCCCGGCCGACCCCCGCCGGCGCGGAGTTCGCCCGCCGCGCCGATCACATCCTCAGCCACCTGGAGGAGGTGTACGACGCCCCGCGCGCGGCCGCCGCCGGTCAACGGCTCGTGGTCGGCACGTTCGCGAGTCTGGCGCCGATCCTGTTCCCGGTACTCGACGCCGACCTGCCCGAGCTGGAGATCCAGCAACAGGTCGACCACGGTCACTTCCTGGTCGAACGGGTCGCCGAGGGCACGATGGACGCCGCGTTCATCGCGATCGCGGAACAAATGACACTCCCGCGCGGCGCCGTACACCGCCGGGTCGGCCGCGACGAGCTCGTCCTGTTCGTCCCACCCGGCGCCCGCCCACCCGGCCGCGGCCGCCAGCCGCTGAAGAACCGCCCCATCGCGTTCTCCACCTACGACCGCGGCAGCGAAGAAATCCACAACCGCCTGGCCGCCCTCGGCGCCCTCCCCCGCCGCGGCGTCACCCTAGGCACCACAGTCGCCATGGCCCGCCGCCGCTCCCACCTGGCCCTGGTCCCCCACACCGCCCTGGCCACCGAACTCCGCCCCGGCGAACACCTCACCGCCGCCCCCTTCCGCTACCGCCTCACCCTCTCCCTCGTCACCACCCCCACCCCACCCAAACCCCTCCTCACCTACCTCCCCCACCTCCGCACCACGTTGAACTTGTCATGAGGCAGGGAGATCGGCCAGCTCACCATCTCGGCTGAACTGGTTTGAGGCGGGAGGTTGGCGCAGGTTAGTCAGTGCCGAGGATTCGGAGACCGTGGAAGGACCGGAAGTCCTCAAAGTCCTTGAGGTTCAACGTCGCGAGCGGCAGGTCATGCGTCAGGCAGCAAGCAGCGACCCACATGTCGTTCATCGGTCGAGGCCGGCCTCGCTCAACAGCCGCCGCCGACAACCGTCCCCAGGTGGCAGCCGCCGCTTGGTTGGCGCCCGATCAGGCGCGTCGTCAGCTGACCGGTCAGCTTCCGCTTGTGAACGAGTGATGCTACGTCGGTGTCCAGAACGACGGGCTGCACGGATCAGGCGATCTCTCGGTGCCGCTCGGCGTAGGTGTACTGGAGAAAGTCATCCAGTTCCTCGTTCGACCCAAAGGTGTCCGCGGCGAGTTCATCGAGTGACTTGATCGGCTCTGTCCGCTTTGCGGCCAGCAACTCCGTGACGGACTGCGACGGCCGGATGTACGGAACGCCCGACCGATCTGCGTTTTCTGGATCCATGAGCCCTCCTGAGTCCCGCTGACCCCTCCGGAGCCATTGTACGGCCCAGGCGCCTGACCGCGCTCCCGCTCTGACTCCATCCTCCGCACCACGTTGAACTTGTCGTGAACTGTGGGGGGTTTGGGGGTTGGGTGGGGCAGACTCGGGGGTATGGGGCTTACGGGGATGGCGCGGGGGCGGCGGGTTCTGGCGGGGTACTGGGGGGCGACGGTGGTGCACGTGGCCGCGATTGTTGCCGATGTCAAGGTTTTGAAGCTGGCCAGTAAGCCGGCGTTGATGCCGTTGCTGTGGCAGTGGTCGCGTACGCAGGGCGCGCCGCCGCTCTTGCAGGCGGCCCTGCTTGCGTCGGCGGCGGGTGATCTGTTGCTGGAAGCCGATCAGCAGCTCGCCGGCATGGCTGCTTTCGCGGCGGCGCATGCGTGTTATCTCGCGGTGTTCCTCGCCGATCCGGCGCAGCGGTCGTGGCGGGTGCTGGCTGCGTACGCCGCACTGTGGGCCGCCTTGATCGCGATCCTCGCGCCGGGGCTCGGCAACCAGCGGATACCGGTCGCGGCGTACGCGTTGTTGCTGACGGCAACCGCCATCTCGTCGCGCTGGCACAATTCGCGCAGCGGTCTCGGCGGTGCGTTGTTCCTGATCTCGGACAGCCTGATCGCGCTCCGGATGGCCGGTCGCGATTTCCGGGGCCGCGGGGCGCTGGTCATGTCCACGTACACGATCGGCCAGTACCTGATCGCGTCCGGCGTCACCAGGCAGGACAATCTGACCAGTACTGGTCATCCGCGTTGACGTCCGGCCGGTGGGTGCTATGGGGTGAAGTGCATGGCGACCGTCGACGACGTGCGACGACAGTTCCGGAACCCGCCGCCCGAGGCGCGGCCGATGATGCGCTGGTGGTGGTTCGGTCCCTCGATCGAACCCGCTGAGCTGGACCGCGAGCTGCACGCGATGGCGGCGGCCGGGCTCGGCGGCGTCGAGGTCGCCTTCGTGTACCCGATGGGTCCGGTGACCGCGCCGTTCGGTTCGCCGGAGCTGCTTGAACTGGTCAGGCACGCGGCGCGTACGGCGCAGTCGCTGGGGCTGCGGTTCGACGTGACGCTGGGCAGCGGCTGGTCGTACGGCGGCGGGCACATAGGGCCGGAGCACGCGGCCCGGCGCCTGCATTGGGATCGGCGGGAGATCGGCGGCCGCGCGTACGACGTACCGATCGTGCCTGGTTGGCCGGGTGACGAGTTCATCGCGGCGTACGTCGGCGATGGTACTTCGTACGTTGAGGTGCCATTCAACGATGGGGCGATCCACGTACCCGCGGGCGGGCAGCCGCGTGAGGTACTGATCGCGACCTCCCGGCTGACCGGGCAGAACGTCAAGCGCGCCGCCGCCGGGGCGGAGGGGCCGACGCTCGATCACTACTCGGCTGCGGCGGCCGAGGAGCACATCCGCTGCGTGGCGGAGCCGCTCGTACGCGCCGCGACGCCGGAGCTGCTCGGCTCGGTCTTCTGCGACAGCCTCGAGGCGTACGACGCCGATTGGACGCCGGCGATCTTCGAGGAGTTCGCACGCCGACGCGGGTACGAACTGCGACCGCGCTTGTACGAACTGCTTTCGGATACGCCATTGCGGGTCGACTTCCGGCGGACGTTGTCGGAGTTGTACGAGGACAACTTCGTCAAGGTGTTCCAGCGGTGGGCGGCCGGGCACGGCGTACCGTTCCGCATCCAGAGCTACGGCGAACCGCCAGCGACGATGAGCAGCTACCGCTTCGCCGATCTGTTCGAGGGCGAGGGGTGGGGGTGGAAGGGCATCCCGGAGACGCGGTGGGCGTCGTCGGCGGCTGGCATCTACGGGCGATCGGTGGTGTCGGCGGAGGTGTGGACGTGGGTGCATTCACCGTCGTTCCGCGCTACGCCGCTGGATCTGCAGGGTGAGGCGCACGAGCATTTCTTGTCCGGAGTCAATCAGCTGATCGGCCATGGTTGGCCGTACTCGCCGTCTGACCGTCCTGGGCTTGGATGGATCTTCTACGCCGCCGGGGCGTTGGACGACCGCAACCCGTGGTGGCCGGTCGCGGCCGATCTGTTCGCCTCATTGCACCGAATCTCATGGTTACTCCAACAGGGCACACCGGTCCGCCCTGTGAAGATCTACGTCCCGCCCTTGGGCGACTTGAATCTGTACCGGGCCGTGCGGCGGTCGATCCCGGAGAGCGTGCCGCGAACGATCCGCGAGGCCGGGTTGGACTTCGACCTGGTGGACGACGACGCGATCACGGTCCTCGATCCCACGGAGATTGCGCTCATCGTCGTACCCGAGGGGGCCGGCGCCACTCTGCCGCCGGAGACTTCCCGCTGGTTGGATGCTGTTCGCGCTGCCGGTGGCACCGTCGTCACCGACGCCGCGACCCTCGCCGAGAAGTTGCCCCCAGCACCAATCACCCCACCCCCGGACGTCGGCCTCGCCCACCGCCGCCTCGACGACGGCGACGTCTATTTCATCGCCAACACCGGTGCCTCAGTCCAGACCCTGACTTTGCCCCAACCGATGGAACAGTGGACCACTCACGCGGCTGAGCCCACCACCAGCCAGTACGCCACTCTGCACCCCTATGAGGCAGCCGTGCTGTTCCCGACCGCCGCGCAGGACCGAGAGCTCGCACCTCGGGCCGACCCTCTGACCAGTGCACCTGTCCCCGGCCCGTGGTTCGTTGACTTCGGCAACGGTCCGCGACCCGTCGACCTCCCCCACCGCTGGGAGAACGAGCAGGAGGCGTACTCGGGCTCAGCCGCTTATACGACCGACCTGCACCTCCACGACCGCACTGCCCGCCTGTTCCTCGACTTCGGCCCAGGCGAACCCGTTGCCCCCGGCACCGAGTCCTACCTCCCACCGAACTCGTACCGCGCCTTGATCACCCCACCCATCGGAGTAGCCGCCGAGATCTGGCTCAACGACGTCCGCTGCGGCTCGATCTGGGCACCACCGTTCCGCGTGGACATCACGGCCGCCGCCAAACCGGGCATCAACGCGCTGCGCATCGTCGTACACAACACCGCCGCCAACGCACTCTCCGCCGACCAGCACCTGATCGACACCGCGGCGGCCGTAACGAATGAGTTCGGCCACCGCTTCGACCTCCAGCACATCGAGCATGCCGCCGACTACGTCAACTCCGGCCTACTCGCCGTACCGTCCGTGATCCGTCAGGCCTGATCGAGGAACCGATCAAGGACCCGCGACCCGAACTCCAGCGCCGACGTCGGCACCCGCTCGTCGATGCCGTGGAACATGCCCATGAAGTCCAGATCCGGCGGCAACTGCAAGGGCACGAACCCGAAGCACCGTACGCCCAGCCGGCTCCACGACTTGGCATCCGTACCGCCCGACATCAGCAGCGGCGCGAACCGGCTCTGCGGGTCCTCGGCCTGCACGCACGCCTTCATCGCGTCGACCAGACCACCGCTGAACTCGGTCTCCAGCGCAATGTCCGTCACCACCGTCTCGCGCTGCACCTTGTCGCCGATCAGCTCGTCGATGGTCGCGTAGAACTCGTCCTCGTACCCGGGCAGGAACCGCCCGTCGACGTGCGCCTCGGCGTCACCCGGGATCACGTTGACCTTGTAGCCGGCGTTGAGCATCGTCGGGTTCGCGGTGTTGCGGATCGTCGCGCCGAACATCCGGCTGAAGCTGCCGAGTTTCGCCAGCGTCGTGGTCATGTCATCCGGGTCCAGCTCGGTACCGAGTACGTCCTCGAGCGTCTTCAGGAACTCACGGACGGTCGGCGTGACCCGCAACGGCCACTCGTGCGACCCGATCCGCGTCACCGCCTCGACCAGGTTCGTGACCGCGTTGTCCGTGTTCACCATCGAGCCGTGCCCGGCCGTACCGCGGGCCTTGAGGCGCATCCAGTTCATGCCCTTTTCGGCGGTCTCGATCAGGTACAGGCGGAGGTCGTCCTTGACGGTGATCGAGAACCCGCCGACCTCACCGATCCCTTCGGTGCAGTCCGCGACGGTCTCCGGGTGATTGTTGATCAGCCACTGCGCTCCGTACACGCCGCCGGCCTCTTCATCAGCCGTGAACACCAGCCGCACCGGCCGCCGCGGCTTCACGCCCGCCCGCTGCCGCGCCCGCACCACCGACAGCACCATCGCGTCGAAGTCCTTCATGTCGACCGCGCCGCGCCCCCACACGCACCCGTCGAAGATCTCGCCCGCGAACGGGTCGACCTTCCAGTCCTTCGGATCCGCCGGTACGACATCGAGATGCCCGTGCACGAGCAGCGGGTCCGCGCTCTGGTCCTCCCCCTCCCAGTGCGCCACCAACGTCGCCCGCCCCGGCTCCGACTCGTAGATCGTCGACTCGATCCCAACCTCATCCAGCTTCGCGGCAACGTACTCCGCCGCCCCCCGCTCGCCGTTGCTCTTCCCATTCCCGTAGTTCGTCGTATCAATCCGAATCAACTCACTACAAAGCTCCACCACCTCACCGTCAGCGGCGTACGACAAACGATCCCCGGCGGCAGAAGTAGTCATGCCCCAATCCTGCCCCAGCACCTAACCCCAAGCACTCCCCAACCCATCCCCCACCGCCACCCACACTGTGATCCACCCCACGCCCGCAAGCCGGCAGCTCGACAGTACGTACACGCCCACTACAGCCAACCCGACACCCAGCCACGCCTGAACTCCCCCACCACCAGCCCCCACCTCCTGTCGACCTGCCGACCCCGCACCCACACCCCTTCCACCCGCTCACCCTCCGCAACCACCACCTTTTCCAACCCCCTCCCCCCGCCCTCCCTCCCCGATGTGAATTCCACCCCTGAAGTTTGCTACTGTTCTCCGGTCGGCACCGCACCAGCGGCGCAGACCACTCGTCCGGGTGGCGGAATAGGCAGACGCGCTAGCTTGAGGTGCTAGTGCCCGTTTTAGGGCGTGGGGGTTCAAGTCCCCCCTCGGACACCAGCTTTGAGCAGGTTGTTTGTCGGCTGGTGGGTATACGGATCGACCCGTGTACCCACCGTCTCCAGTAGGCCCGTGCGGGTCTCATGCGGATGCCCCGGCTGTGACCGCGTTGTCACTTCGTCGGGTTTTCAGCCGAGGACGGTTCCCGACGACGCGGTGTTGGTTTGGCGGCGGCGTGAGAAGGCTGCGAGGTTGATGATGTGGCCGGTGTGGGGTGCTGTGTACGTCAAGGGGTGTGCGTCGTGGTCGGCGCCGTTTGTGACGCCGTCGATGATGGTGGTCATCAGGGAGCCGATGAGTGGGGCGTTCTTGAACTGGTTGCCGCTGGTGCCCATGGCGACGTAGTACCCGGGCAGCTCGGTTCGGTCATAGATGGGCGTCCAGTCGTCGGCTACGTCGTACACGCCTGCGATTCCACGTGGACGATTGGGAACGGCGAGATCGGGGAGACGGCGTGCCCCCCGCAGCACCTGTGCTTCGAAGCGCTGCGTCGTGGGGTGCGGGTTCGCGGCGTCGGGATCGTCGATCCACTCCAAGGGGTCGCAGGCGGGTTCGGTTCCGCCGATGAGCATGTTGCCGCTCGACTCTTCGCGGAGATAGGTGCCGAGGTCGGCATCGGCGATGATCGGGAAGCCGGTGGGCAGCGACGGCGGTGCGGCGACGTGGTGGACCTCCTGCCGTACCGGTCTGACCTTGACGGTGAAGTCCGACCCGATCCCCGCGAGCCTGTTCAGTCCGGTGGACCAAGGCCCGGCAGCGTTGACGACGATGGCGCCTTCGAGGACGTCGCCGTCGTGCAGAGTCACCGTCCACGACTGCTGTCGTTGCTCGACGGCGGTGACGGCCTTGTTGTAGCGGAACGTCGCACCGATGTGCGCCGCGGCAGCAGCGAGGTTCGCCGCAGCGCGCTGGGGATCGTCGACGTACCCCGCGTCAGGCGTGTAGATGGCGCCGAGTACGCCCTTGGGGGCCTCAAAGAACTCGTCGGAGGTGACGGGCTTCGGCGGGAAGTAGCGACCCGTGTCGAGATGGGGGAATGCCTTTGCGAGCTCGGCAGGTCCCCATTCTTCGAACGGGATCCCCGCCTCGAGGAACATCCTCGCCAACCGCTCGCGAGGCATGATGTCGACGTCGAGGAACGCCAGACCGCAGCGCTTGAACGAGGCCAGTCCCGTCGCGTCGGCGTAGCCGAGGTGGTCGGCCCAGGCCTCCCACCGGAACTTCGACTCCCACGCGGCGGCCATGCCGTCCCAGGTCGAGTAGTTGAACCGGACGATGGCGCTCGACGCGCTCGTGGAGCCGAAGCCAGGTCCACCTGCCTTGTCGACGACGAGCACGGAGTACCCGGCTCGGGTCAGTTCCAGCGCGGTGGACGCGCCCACCACACCCGCCCCGACGATGATGGCGTCGGCGGTCGTGCTCATGTGGTACCTCCGAGGTCTGTGTTCCGGCGGCTCATTCGTTGTCCACGGCAATGACCTTGCCGGGGTTGAGGATGCCGTGCGGGTCCAGGGCGGCCTTCACCGCGCGATGGAGCTCCAAGACCTCCGCGGGCAGTTCCTTGGCGAGTCCGTCCATCTTGAGCAGGCCGACTCCGTGCTCCCCCGTGACCGTGCCGCCCAGTGCGATTGCCTCGTCGATGATCTCCCGGAACGCTCTCTGCGCACGTTCTCTGGCCTCGTGGTCTCCACGCGGCGTGATCAGCAGGGGATGCAGGTTGCCGTCCCCGGCGTGGGCGATGTTGGCGATCAGGGTCTCGTGCTTCGTTCCGATCGTCTCGATCCGGGCGAGCATCTCCGGAACCGCCGCCTTGGGCACGCAGACGTCCTCGGTGAGCACGGGCCCCAGACGCTCAAGGGCCGGGTACGCCAGGCGCCGCGCTTCGAACAGCGCATCCGCCTCGGTCTGATCGGTCGAACGAGCCGCCCAGGTCGCACCGGCTCGCTCGAAGCAGTCGCGGATCGCGTCTGCCTCCTCCTCCCCCGCCGGGCCAGGGGCGTCGCACCGCGCCAGCAGGATGACATCGGCCTCGACGGCCAGATCCATCTTCTTCCACTGGTCGACGGCCTCGAGGCAGTGCCGGTCGATGAGCTCCAGGGCGGACGGAACTATGCCCGCCGCGCCCACGGCGGTGACGGCGCGCCCGGCGTCCACGAGCGATGAGAAGTAGCCGGCCACCGTGTGCTCGGGCGACCGCTGAGGGCGCAGCCTGAGCGTGACCTCGGTGATGATGCCCAAGGTCCCCTCGGAGCCGACGAGCAGTCCGGCGAGACCGTACCCTGCGACACTCTTCGCCGTACGCCGACCGAGCCGGACCAGCTCGCCGGTACCGGTGACGACCTGCAGTCCGAGTACGTAGTCCGCAGTGACGCCGTACTTCACGCAACAGATGCCGCCCGCGTTCGTCGCGACGTTGCCGCCGATCGTCGACCACGGCGCCGAGGCGGGGTCGGGCGGGTACCAGAGCCCGTGCTCGGCACACGCGTTCCGCAGGTGATCGTTGACGACACCCGCCTGCACCACGGCCAGCCGCTCCACGGGGTTGATCTCCGTGATCGCCGTCATCGCCTCGGTGGACAGGACGACACACCCGTCGACGGCGTTCGCTCCGCCGGACAGGCCGGTGCCGGCGCCGCGGGGTACGACAGGCACCTCGTACTCGATGCAGGCGCGCACCACTTGCTGGACCTCCTCGGCGGTGCGCGGCCGGACAAGGACGAGCGGCGTCCCGTACGCAGCCCACTCGGCCTCGTCGTGGGCATAGCTCGCCGTCACCGCGGGATCGAGCTGAATGCGATCAGCGGGGATCAGCTCCCGGAGGCGTTCGATCAGCATCCGGCGCCTCCGCATCGCGTCGCTGCCGCGCCGTTGTGCTCTGCCGCCGCGCCGCGTCGCCTGCGACAACTCATGCAGGACTCGACCAGCAGGTGCGCATGAAGCTGAGGAACGAAGGCTGGAGGCCGGTGAGGTGGGTTTCGCCCAGCACCTGCGTAGTCAGCGTGAGTCCCGACTCGGCCGAGCGCAGGGATTCGACAAGGAGGGTGTACCCGCGTCCGATCAGTCGGTAGATGGGCAGCTCACCCGTCATCTCAGGCCCGTTGATCGTGAGATGGAGTCGCTTGCCGGTGAGATCGAGAGGCTTTCCGGCGAGTACGAGCGCCTTGCTCTCCAGCGAGGCAACGCCCGGGCTGCCTGCTCCGTAGGCGGTGAACAGGGAACACCCCGTGAGCAGGGCGTACAAGGTGAAGAGGCCACCGTAGGAATAGCCGAACAGCCCGTGGCCCTCGGGAGCAACCCGGTAGCGACGGCTGATCTCCGGGTGGAGCTCATCCGTGATGAACGAGAGGAACGCGTCGGCTCGGGTGTTGGCCAGGTCCTCCAGATAGGCCTCGGCATCCGACCGGGTCATCAGCCCTTTCTCCACCGCCAGCTCCAGCGAGGACCGCATCGCCGGCGGAACAGGCTCGCCCGGCGGTACGAGATCACGGTTGCGTACCCGGGTCCAGTCTCGGGCGTCGTCGCCGGCATAGCCGATGGTCACCTGCAGGTAGGGAGCGATCGGAAGCGCCAGATCGCCCTGCATCGCCGCCAGCGGCGCCGTCTGGCCGACGCTGAAGTTGCCGTCGGTCACGTAGAGGACCGGATAGGCCGACTGCTCGTCCTGCGCGTACCTCGGAGAGGTCGTCACCCAGATCGCGAACCGGGCACCGACTGACGTCGACTCCAGCTCGAAGTACTCCGTGGCGCCGAGCACCTGGTCAGCGGACATCGCGGAGACGGCCACACTCCCCTGCTGATCGCCGGTCTTGGCTTCCTCAGTCATGCGTTTCTCCTCGGTCGTTCCTGTTGAGCGTCTTAGTCGAGCCGGTTCTTGACGACTTCTCCGCCGCGCATGATGAGATCCAGGTTCCGGCCCTCCGCCGCGAGGAGGCCGATGTCCTGGAGCGGGTCACCGTCGACGACGATCAGGTCTGCGTACGCCTCCGGTGTGACCCGGCCCAGCTTGCCCGGCTGCATCAGGATCTCCGCGCCGACCGAGGTGGCCTGACGCAGCAGCTCGAGCGGCGTGAAGACCTCGCGGCGGAGCTCGAACTCCCGCGTCTGCTGGGTGTAGAAGCCGGCCAGCAGGTCCGTGCCGTAGGCGATCTTGACGCCCGCGCTCCGCATCACCTCCAGCCCGGCCATGGAGTTCTCATAGACCGTACGCAGACCGTCCATGCGGTCCGGTGGCAAGCCCATCTCCAAGCCCTGCTCGACGAGCGAGAAGAGGCAGGCCATGGTCGGTACGACGTACGCGCCACGCTCCGCGACGAAGGCCGCTGTCTCGGCGTCGATGAGTGCCGCATGTTCGACGCAGCGCACTCCGAACTCGACCGACCGGCGCGTCGACTCGCTCGTCAGGCAGTGCGCGGCCACGTAGGTACGCCGCTCGGCACATTCCTGGACGATCGCGCGAATCTCGTCCTCGCGAAACTGGTTCATCCAGATCGGATCGCTCGGTGACATCACGCCGCCCGAGGCGACGATCTTGATGCAGTGCGCACCGCGGCGCAACTCCTCGCGCGTCGCCTTGATGCACTCGTCGACTCCGTCCGCGATCACGCCGGCCCAGTTCATCGAGGCGCACGAGCAGTATCCGTGCGTGTGGTGCTTCTCGTTGGGCGTGCGGTAGTCGACGTGGCCGCCGGTCATCGACAGGATCTTGCCCGCGTAGAAGAACCGCGGCGCCCTGATCAGTCCGTCGGCGATGGCCGCGGCCAGCGGATAGTCGCCACCGCCGATGTCGCGCACGGTCGTGAACCCGCTGTCGAGGGCATGGCCGAGCTTCTTGATCGCGTACGCGGTGCGGTAGGGCGCATCACGATCGTTGAGCACCCGGGGATCGAGATCGGAGAAGTACGAGTGGGTGTGCATGTCGATCAGGCCCGGCATCAGGGTCTTGCCGCCGACGTCGATCCGGTGTGCCTCGTCCGCCCGGACCGGACGATCGGACACCTCGCGGATCTTGCCGTCGGCAACCAGCACCGACATCCCCTCGGGACATTCCTCGGCTACGCCGTCGAAGACTCGGGCGTTCTCCAGGACGATCTGCGTCATCTTCGCGTTTCCTCCACCACTGGGATCGATACGTGACCAGTCTCCGGTTCGCGGTACCACCTCAGCACAACGGTGAGCGCCACGACCGCCATCGATGCGACGAAGACCGGGAAGGCCAGGCGGGAGCCCGTGACATCGGCGAGCCAGACGGCGACGAACGGCATGAAGCCGCCGACGATGACCGTGAGGTTGTAGGCCGCGGCACCCGCCGTGACGCGGACCTTGGCCGGGAAGAGCTCCACCACGTTGATGACGGCCGGAGTGATGAACACCGACAGCGGGATGACGAAGATCAGTGCCCCCACCAGCCCGAGGGCGAAGGTGCCTGTCGATCCCAGCAAGAAGGTCGGCACGACGCCCACCGCCATGGCCGTGGCACCACCGATCAGGATCGGCTTCCTTCCGACTCGGTCCGCCAGGCCGCCCGAGAGAAGGATGCCCGCGATGATCGCCAGACCGGCGATGGTGTTGATCGCCAACGCTGCTTCCTTCGACAAGCCGTTGGCCAGCATGTACGCGAGGTACGCGGCGACACTGGTGTAGACGGCGATCGAGTAGAACGTGCCGAAACCCAGGTACAGGAGGATGGCGCGGCCGTTCTGTCGCATCGCGCGCCAGAAGCCCTCCGGACTCGGTTCGGCCATCGGGGTGTCTCGCTGCGCGTGCATTTGCTGGAACGCGGGCGTCTCCTGGAGGGAGCGCCTGATGTAGGCCCCGACGAAGCCGAGGGGCAGAGCGGTGGCGAAGACCAAGCGCCAGCCCCACGACTGCATCGCATCGGCCGGCAGCGCGACGGTGAGCACGGTCCCCAATGTCGACCCCAGAACCATGGCACAGAACGTGCTCACACCCAGGAAGCTGACCACCCTGGCGCGACGATGCACTGGCGCGTGCTCGTAGAGGAACGCGGCAGCGCCGGCCAGTTCGCCGCCTGCCGCGATGCCCTGTGCGATGCGAGCGCAGATCAGGAGCACCGGTGCGGCGATCCCGATGGTGGCGTACGACGGAATCATCGCGATGGAGAACGTCGCGACCGACATCAGCGTGATCGTGACGTACAGAATGTGGCGCCGGCCGTAGCGATCACCGAGGCGCGCCAGCAGGACGCCGCCGATCGGACGTACGAGGAACGCGATTCCGTACGCTGCCCAGGTGTTCAGCATGGCCGCCGTTGGGTCGTCGGCAGGGAACATCGCGACCGAGATGAAGGCGGCGACGACGCCGTACACGGCGAACTCGTACCACTCGACGAAGTTCCCGATCGACGCCGCGACAATCGTCCGGCTCAGGCTCGGTTCTGCCGCACCTTGGCGCGGACCTGCGTTCTCAACGCTCACGAAGCTTCCCTCCGCTACGCCACCGGTTCCTGTTCGATGCCTTGATCGACACAGCATTGCCCATGCCGGCGGGGCGGGGCTGTGGTCAGGTGTCGTGAGTTCTCCCGGATCAGAACGACAAATGTCGCGAACCCTGCCGATCGCGCTGACAACGGGCCCGAGCCGGTGGCGTCACGGTTGCTGCTGACGTCGGCGGGGGTGGCTGTCAGCTGTGGCCGTGCGGGTTGACGCGGAAGGCGATCGCGAGGGCGCGGAGCTTGAGGCCGAGATGGAGAGCGAGGCGGTCGTCGCCGTCCTGGAGGTTGCGGCCGGTGACCTGTTCGATGCGCCTGAGGCGCTGGTACAAGGTCGCGCGATGGATGCGCAGGGCGTCGGCGGCATGCTGGGCGCTGCCGCCGTGGTCGAAGAAGGTAGTGAGGGTGGCTATCAGGACTCCGCGCGCGTCGGCGTCCTCGAGTGCGGCCAGGTCTGGAGTCCGGGAGGCTTCGGCCAGATCGTCCGGGGCGAGGGTGACCAGAAGCTCGTACGGGCCGAGCTCGCCCCAGCGCGCGATGTTGCCGACGCCAGGGACGAGCACAGCCGTCCGTGCGGCTCGTACCGCTTTACGATAGGAGTCGGCTACTTCGTCGAGCCGCTCGACTGTCGGCCCGAGGCCGAAGACGAGTGCCGCCCTGCTGTGCGTGAGGTGTTTGAACCGGATCGTGATCCGGTTGGCGATCGTGTCGACGAGATCGCGCGTGGGTGGGCACCGTTGGGCGAGGAGCAGCCAGGCTCGGGACCGGTGGGTGGCGAGCAATGCGACGTCCTCGACGACCGCACGGCAGCCTTCTTCGACCGCGGCCTCCAACTCGACTCCCCATTCGGCGTGTGCTTCAGCGCCGGATTCGCATTGCACGGCCAGCACCGTGAGGTGCAGGGGGCTCTCCGGAAACAGGTCCTCGGTACGCAGGTCATCGATCGCCTGCGACCGGATCATCAGGTCGGGCGAGACCAGGTCCCGCAGGATGGCTTCGTGGCGGGCCTGAGAGCGTTGCCGCACCAGCAGACGCCGGTACAGGACGGTGCCGGCCCAATCGGCAGCCTCGCGCGCCGCGGCCACCTCGGCATCCCCGAGAGTTCCGACGCGGTCGAGCAGCCACAGGTAGCCGAGGAGTTGCCCTTGGCAGCGAATGGGTGTGCACAGCCTCGGCGACGCGTCCGGGAGCCCCAAGTCGAGCCTGCCCGGCTTGGTCCATTGCGAGACACCGTGGGCGCGGATCATTTCAACCACCTCGGGCGGAACCGTCCGATTGAGCACCGACCCGATCCGCAGCCGATCCTCGTCACCGAAGTGCCTGCTCGCCGCCAGCAGCCGGATACCGGGATCATCGATCGCCACCGACCGCTCCAGCCGCTCAGCGAGCCCGTCCACAATGGCCTGCAACTCATCCTCAGCCATGGACACACTCCATTCCCGGTGTACCGAACCCACCCATACTAGGCGCCACACCTACACCTGAGACGGTCACTCGACCGGACGCACAGACCGCAGGTCCGCCCTGAACACCGGAAACATGTCCTCGTCCACCTGCTCGAACGCGTCCACGGCCGCGCGGACCAGCACCTGGCGACTCGCTCTCTCTTGGCCGCCTTCGGCGGCGGACTCGCTTTGCACCGACAACGACTCCAGAGCGGCACCAAGTACCGGACGAGCTGCCGAGCTCGCTCGCGGTCAGATCAACTTTCGTGCGTCGCGGCGCTGCCTCAGACAGACATCTACAACGCGCAGCCCCGTCAAGCTGGCCGCGTTGGGCGGAGCATGGCGGTGAGGACCGGACCGTCCACGTGCACTCCATTCTTGAGCCGCTGCTTCCCGATGTTCCGCACGGACAGGTCCGCCTGACAGACCTGCTGACCGCTAGAGGACACCGACGGCGCATCGGCCGGAATCGATCCGGACACCGACGATGCCACAGACCCATACCGCTTGATGCCGCAGCGAAATCTGTGGATCATCACCTGCACCTCGACTTCACGGCGGGTAAGGGTGTCTCCGCACGCTGGTCTAGGTTCTCGGGGGTTGGACAGGGTCGCGGTCCAGGCGGCCGAGGTTCAGGAGGTCGTCTGGCGTTCCCAGTTCGCCATGGTGATCTTGAACTGTCTGTAGAAGGTTGTGGCACCGAGGAACTGTTCCTCGTGTCCTCGGCCGGTTTCCGTCATGCCGAGGGCCGTCAGGATGCGAATCGACGCCTGATTTGCATCTACTGCTTCTGCCCAGATCTCACGGAGGCCTAGTTCCTGGAATCCGTACTCGAGGCCAAGCCCCGCGGCGGTCCGTCCGAGGCCATGGCCCCAACGGGCGGATGGGCCGATCGTGTAGCCCAGTTCGCGTCGATCAGGTTCCTCGCCGGCTAGATCCACATAGCCGACCACTTCTTCTCCTGAGACTGCCGCCAGGCGAACCGGGTTCGGGTTCGGCCGTTCGATGAGTGCGCGCCAATGAGCCTCGTGCGCCGGCTCAGGCAGGTCTACGGTCCAGCCTGCATGCTCGCAGAAGACTCGGTCGCGCCCCCAGGACACGTAGGTCCGCAGATCTGACATCTCGACCGGCCGGAGGAACATCGACGATGAAAAGGAGTGCACGTGAGCAGCTTAGGCATTTATGTCAGGACCTGGGAGGCTCAAACTTCCTTTATCGGTTGAGGAATCAGGTACTTTGGCGAAGCTCTGGTCTCGGTTGCGACTGGCCGTTCCCGGGTGCTGATTGGCTTCTGGCTGCCCTAGGATGGCTAGGGATTCCTTTCCCGACATGAAGGCTACGTCAAATGGCCCCATCAGAAGATCCGGATTACGATCCGGGTTTCGACACCTCGCAGCCGACCATCGCCCGCGTTTACGACGCTCTACTTGGTGGTAAGGACAACTTCGCGGCCGACCGCGAAGGTGCTGCGCTGTACTTGAAGTACGTGCCGGACGCCGGGCGCTGTGCGATCGACAACCGTGCGGCCCTGGTCAGAGGGGTTCATTACCTCGTACGGGCGGCGGGGATCGACCAGTTCCTTGACATCGGCAGTGGCCTGCCGACGCAGAAGAACACCCATCAGGCGGCGCAGGAGATCAACCCTGCCGCCAAGGTCGCGTACGTCGACAACGACCCGATCGTGCTCGCGCACGGCCGCGCGCTGCTGGCGACCAACAACAGCACGATCGTTGTCACCGCCGACCTGCGTGAGCCGCAGTCGATCCTCGACAACGAGGAGATCAAGAACCACCTGGACTTCTCACGTCCGATCGCGCTGATGGTCGTCGGCATTCACATGCACTTCCACGACGACGAGAAGCCCGACGAGTGGGTGCGTACGATCGTGGACGCGCTCGCCCCGGGCAGCTACCTGTTCATCACCGACTTCGTCGACACCGGCGAGCCGCTCCAGAAGGCGATCGAACGGGCCGGCCTCGAGAGCCTCGGCAACGGCTGGATCCGGACCCCGGAGCGCATCACGCAGCACTTCCTCGGGATGCCGCTGGTCGCGCCCGGCCTGGACTTCCTGGCTCGCTGGTTCCCGGAGGAGCCGGACGCCGACGTCCCGGCCGCGGAAGACCTCGAGGCGTACCAGCGGATCCTGATGGCAGGCCTCGCGAAAAAGCCCTGACCGGCACCCGGCGCGCAGTCCCACGGGCTGCGCGCCATTGCCTGACCGTCACCACGCAGCCGTCCTTTCGGGCCGGCTGTTTTTGGCGCCGCGGGCGCCGCAATGCTTGATTCCGCTGTTGCAGGCGATTCCCGGGTACCGGATCGTCGGCGTCCTTGACCAGCCGGCCGCGCTGAGGCGGGGAACGTGCGCTGGGTACGCGTTGCAGGCAGCGCTACCCAGGCGATCGGGTAGCGCCGGGGTGGTCAGGCGAAGTAGATCTCGGTTTGGGTGATTTGGCCGGCGTGGGTACGGAGGACGCCGTAGCCGGTGGCGACGGTGGTGGTTGGGTCGGTGAGGGTCCAGCTGTACAGGGTGGTGTCGTGGTGGCTGTGAATCACCTTGTCGAGTTGGAGGCGCAGGGTGCCGAGCTTTGCGCGGGACTGGGCGATCGCAGTGATCGCGGCATCGCGGCCGTCGGCGGTCCAGTCGGGGTCGACCACGCGGACCTCCTTGTCGAGCAGGTTTTGCAGGCGGGTGGAGCGGCTGTTGTCGTCGGCGTCGTTCCAGGCGGCGAAGTACTCGGCGACCAGGTCGGGCATGAGATTTCCTTTCGGTGCAAGGGACTTGGTGAGGAGGACGGCAGCGACGCCGACCGCGGCCGCGGCCAGCATTGCCGTTCTGAGGCCTGCGAGAAGGTTCGCTGGGGCGCTGGCGATCACGACCAGTACGGCGAGGCCGAGCGCGCCGCCGATCTGCTGCGCGGTCGTGGCCAACGCGGACGCGGCGCCTTGTTCGCCGGGCTGTACGCCACTCGCGGCGGTGGCGAACATCGCGGGGAAAGTGATCCCGCCGCCGATGCCCCAGACCACGAGGCCGGGAAGGACTGTCCAGATCGAGCCGTTGCTCAGCATGCCGAGCGCGAGCAGGCCGAGGCCGAGTCCGTTGATCACCAACCCGATGACCAGGGTGCGAGCGAATCCCCACCGAGCAATGAGCGGGGCGGTCGCCCGCAGCGAGGCCGTGGCCGAAACGATCGTCAGCGGCAGGAACGCCAGCCCGGCGGCCAGTGGGCTGTAGCCGATCACGTTCTGCAGGTACGAGGTGAAGAGGTAGTACGCCCCGCCGAGTGCGGTCTGGAAGAGCAGGATCACCAACATCGTACGAACCAGACTGCGTGACTTCAGCAAGCGCAGCGGGACGAGCGGTGTGGTGGTGCGCGCTTCGACGTATCTGAAGAGCCCGAGCAGTACGGCGCCGGCAGCCAGCGCACCGGCTCCACGGAGCGAGAGCCAGCCGGACTGCGGCCCGTTCACCAGTCCGAGTACGAGCAACGACGAACCGGCCGTGACCAGCACCGCGCCGAGCAGGTCGAATCCTTCGCGGGGCGCCGTACGGCGCTGGGCCGGGATCAACCGCAGCGTCGCGAGTGCGACGACCAGACCGATCGGGACCATTACGAAGAACACCGACCGCCAGCCCCAGGCATCGGTGAGCACTCCGCCGAGCAGCGCGCCGGCGGCGAGTCCGGCACTGCCGGCGCTGCCCCACACGGCGAGCGCTTTGTTGCGCGTGGCCCCTTCCTCGAAGGTCGTGCTGATCAGCGAGAGCGAGGCCGGGCTCAGCAGCGCGGCACCGAGACCTTGGACCGCGCGGGCGGCAACCAGTACGCCGTCGTTCGTGGCCAGGGCCGCGCCCAGTGACGCGAGGCCGAACAGGGCCAGACCGAGCGCGAACATCCGGCGGGCGCCGAGCAGATCGGCCGCCCGGCCCCCGAAGAGCAGGAACCCACCGAAGCCGACGGCGTACGCCGTCACCACCCACTGCAGGTTCTGTGGTCCGAAGGCGAGGGCGCGCCCGATCTCCGGCAGTGCGACGTAGACGATGTTGTAGTCGAGCGCGACCAGGAACTGACCGAGCGCGAGCACGATCAGCTGGAGCGCGGGAGATTTCCTCACGAGGTTTCCTCAGCAAGCGAGAGTGATACACACCGACCAAACATTGAACGGTGTGTAGTAATTGCACAGAGCATAAGACCTGATCGGTGTAGAGTGTCAACCGTGACCGAGGTGACGACCAGGCGGGCGCGGCTGCGTGCGCAGACCGCCGCCGAGATCAAAGAGGTCGCGCTCCGGGCGCTCACCGAGCACGGCGCGGCCGGGATCTCGCTGCGGGCGATCGCCCGCGACATGGGCATGACCGCGGGCGCCATCTACAGCTACTTCGACACCCGGGATGCACTGATCACCGCGTTGGTGGCCGACATCCACAACTCACTCGCGGACGCGGAGCTCGCCGCGTACACGGCGGCCCGGGCCGGCGATCCGGCGGCGCAGTTGCGCGCGGTCGCGACGGCGTACCGGGAGTGGGCGGTGGCGAACGTCGCCGAGTTCCAGCTGATCTACGGCGACCCGATTCCCGGGTATCAGATGCCGGCCGACGGCCCCGCCCGCGAAGCCGCGCACCGGGCGTGCGTGTTGCTCACCGGCATCGTCGCGCTTGGCTGGAAGCCGGGCGCTCGCGCGGACGCGCTGACGTGGGCCGATTTGGATCCCGTACTCGTCACCGAGGTACGAGCGGCGTACCCGAGCCTCCCTCCAGCCGGCCTCGCCCTTTCGATTCGGCTGTGGGCGCGTATCCACGGCCTGGTGACCCTGGAGATCTACGGCCATCTCACCAACCTGACGCCGCGCCCCGACGTGGTCTTCGCCGCCGACCTCGACGCGCTGCTCGAGGACCTCGGCTGGTAGGCCGCGCCACGGCAGGACGGTCAGTCAGCGGGGTGGGCGGAGGACTGCGAAGGGGTCGGTGACGGTTAGTTCGCGGGCTGCGAATTTGTAGACGGTTGCGGGGCGGCCGCCGCTTTGGCCGGGGGTGGCTCGGCGTTCGGTGGGGTCGATGACGTGGCGGCGGGTCAGGACGCGGGTGAGATTGGTGGCGCCGAGCTCGTAGCCGAGGGCAGCGCCGAACAGGTCACGGAGCTCCGCGATGGTGAACTCCAGCGGTGCCAGCGCGAAACCGATGTTCGTGTACGACAGTTTCGCGCGCAACCGGGCGACCGCCGCCTCGATGAAGTAGTGGTGATCGAACGCGGTCGGCGGCAACTCGTCGACGGAATGCCACTGCGTGTCGGAGGGAAGCTTCGGCTCCACGTCGGACGGAACAAGGCCCAGATAGGCCGTCGCCAGTACGCGGGCCCGCGGATCACGATCGATCGCGCTGTGCGTGGCCAGCTGTTCGAGATGCGCGACGTCGCGTACGTCGACCTTCGTCGCGAGGTGCCCGGTGATCGCGTCCCGGAGCCGCTCGGCCGGCTCCACCCCGCCGCCGGGAAGCGCCCAGCGGCCGCGGTACGGGCTGCGCGCACGTTTCCACAGCAGCACGCACAGCCTGTCGTCGCGAACGGACAGGACCACGGCGAGTACCTCGTGGGGGTAACTCGGGAAGTTAACCGGATCACCTTTCTTGGCTGTGGGCACGAGCCCGATGGTAGCGTGCAGTTAGTTATCGCCTCTGAAGCGAAAACATACCGGAGAGCAGGCCAGCAGATGCAACTGACAACGGAGACGATCCGGACCGCGGTGGCGGCCGCACTGATCGAGGACCAGGCGACCGACGACGTCACGACCCGGTGGAGCGTCCCGGAAGCGCTGGAGGTCGAGGCGACGATGATCGCCAAGCAGCCCGGTCGCGTGGCCGGCCTGACAGTCGTGCAGGAGGTGTACGCCGCCGTCGATCCAACCGTGAAGGTACGGACGGCCGTTGCCGACGGTGATCCGGTCGTCGCAGGGCAGCCGCTGGCGTGGATCAGCGGCGCGGCGCGGTCGATCATCACCGGCGAGCGGGTGGCGCTGAACTTCGTACAACGGATGTCGGGTATCGCAACCCTCACGTCGGCGTACGTGGCCGCGATCGGAGCACGCCCCGTCGCGCTCCTCGACACGCGCAAGACAGCACCTTGCCTCCGGGCGATGGACAAGTACGCCGTGAGTTGCGGCGGCGGTACGAACCACCGGCTCGACCTGTCCGCGATGGTGCTGCTCAAGGAGAACCACCTTGCCGCGGCCGGCGGCGTACTTCCGGCCGTTCGGCACGTTCGGGAGGGCATGTCCGCGGACGGCAAGCCGAGGGCGATCGAGGTCGAAGTCACCACTGCCGATGAGGCCCGCGAAGCGCTCGACTGTGAGGTCGAGTGGCTCTTGCTGGACAACATGACGGTCGAGCAGCTGGCTCAGATCGTCGAACGGCGCAACGCCTCCGGATCCACCGCCAAACTCGAGGCCTCCGGCAACGTCACCCTGGACACCATCGCGGAGGTCGCCGCCACCGGCGTGGATGCCATTTCGGTCGGCGCCTTGACCCACTCCCCTGCCGCACTCGACATCAGTCTGCTGGTGGCCCGCAACGACGGCTGATCGACGGATCGTCACGGCATCATCATGCCCAGTTATCGCTTCTCAAGCGAAAACCCCCTGAAAGTAGGACCTGTTGTGACCACGGCAATCAGCTGGCAGGAAGAAATACGGCGCCTCGCCCAGGAGCGCGACGCGGTGATCCTCGCCCACAACTACCAGGAACCGGCGATCCAGGACGTGGCGGACCACGTCGGTGACTCACTCGCCCTGTCGCGCATCGCGGCCAGCACCGACGCGTCCACAATCGTGTTCTGCGGCGTGCACTTCATGGCCGAAACCGCCAAACTTCTCAGCCCGGACAAGACCGTACTGATCCCGACGGCTCAAGCGGGCTGCTCGCTGGCCGACACCATTGACGCCGACCAACTCCGGGCCTGGAAGGCTGAACACCCCGACGCCGTTGTCGTTGCCTATGTCAACACCAGCGCGGCGGTGAAGGCCGAGGCGGACGTCTGCTGTACGTCGTCCAACGCGGTGGAGGTGGTGAACTCGATTCCGGCGGATCGGCCGATCCTGTTCCTGCCCGATCAGTTCCTCGGAGCACACGTCCGGCGGCAGACCGGCCGGGACAACATCGAGGTCTGGATGGGTGAATGCCATGTGCATGCCGGCATCAGCGCGGCCGACCTGCGCGCGCAGGTTGCCGCCGATCCGGAGGCCGAGGTGCTCGTCCACCCCGAGTGCGGCTGCGCGTCGTCGGCGATCTGGCTCGCCGGCGTCGGTGATCTGCCGTCCGAGCGGACGCACATCCTCTCCACCGCCGGCATGCTCGACACCGCTCGCGGCCTGACGGCGAAAACGGCGCTGGTCGCGACGGAGATCGGCATGCTCCATCAGCTTCGCAAGGTCAACCAGCGGACGACGTTCCTGCCGGTCAACCCGAAGGCCTCGTGCCGCTTCATGAAGATGATCACCCCGGAGTTGCTGGTGCGGTGCCTACGGCAGGGACGCGACGAGATCCAACTGCCGCCCGAGGTCGTCGAGCGGGCCCGGCGTTCGGTCGAGCGGATGGTTGCCATCGGCAAGCCCGCGGGTGCCCGATGACACCCGTCCCCGACGTCACTGACGTTGTCGTCGTCGGCTCGGGTGTGGCGGGCCTGTCCACCGCACTCGGTCTCGCGGCGACCCGCGACGTAGTCCTGATCGGCGCCGGCGACGGCAGCACGCCCTGGGCCCAGGGCGGCGTCTCGGCAGCGTACGGCGACGACGATCCGCTGGACCACGCGCACGACACCCAGGTCGCGGGCGCGGGCTTCTGCGATCCGCGCAACGTCCGCGCGCTGGTCGAGGAAGGACCGCAGCGTCTTGCCGAACTCATCGCGCACGGGGCTCGCTTCGACCGCAACGGCGACGGCTCGCTGTCGCGGACGTTGGAGGGTGGCCACAGCCGGCCGCGGATCGTACACGCCGGCGGTGACGCGACCGGCGCGGAAGTTCATCGCGCCCTCCTGACCGCCGTGCAGCGAACCAGCGTGCACATGATGACCGGGCGTACGGTCGGGCTGCTGCAGTCGGAATCGGGAAGCGTCGTCGGGGTACTCGTCGAGACGGGCGCCGAGGTCGTACGGATCGAGGCGCGTGCCGTCGTACTGGCCACCGGCGGTATCGGCAACGCCTACCTGGCGAGCACCAATCCGTCGACCGTGCGCGGCGACGGCATCGCCTTGGCGCTGCGAGCCGGTGCGTCGCTGGTCGACATGGAGTTCGTCCAGTTCCACCCGACCGCGCTGCACACCGGTGAGACCGCCGGTCAGTTGCCGCTGGTCACCGAGGCCGTGCGAGGTGAAGGCGCCGTACTGCGTGACGTCGACGGTCGCCGGATCATGGCCGGACGTCATCCACGCGCCGACCTGGCACCGCGGGACGTCGTCGCGCGCGCGATCGAGGCGACGATGCGCCGCGACGGCTCCGACCATGTCTGGCTGGACGCGACAGCTGTCGCACCGGACGTGCTCCGGAAACGGTTCCCGACCGTACTGGCCTCGTGCGCACGCATTGGCGTCGACCTGTTGTCCGAGCAGATCCCGGTCGCGCCGGCCGAACACTTCCTGTGCGGTGGCGTCCGTACCGATCGGAACGGCGCAACCGATGTCCCTGGTCTGTACGCAGTCGGCGAGGTCGCGGCGACCGGCGTCCACGGGGCCAACCGGCTCGCCTCGAACAGTTTGCTGGAAGGGCTCGTCTTCGGGCGGCGCGTCGCGACGGCGCTGACTCTCGATCTCCCGGCGAAGGACCTCGGCCACGTCCGTGAGCTGATGCTCGGAGACGATCGTCAACCGGAGCGGATTCGGACGATCCTCAGCAAGTACGCCGGTATCCGTCGCGACGGCGCCGGTCTGAACGCCGCGGCGGACGAGCTGGACAGTGTGGGGACCGGACCGCTCGCGACGGTTGCGCGGGCTGTCGTTGTGGCGGCGACTGCACGACAGGACAGTCGTGGTTGCCATTGGCGTTCCGACTATCCACAGGCCGACGAACGGTGGGACCGGCACACCGTCGTACGCCTCGACCAAGACGACCGCCCGACCACGCGCCAAGTCCAGACTGACCTTGTCTGACGTGCCGGATCGTTTGAGTTGTCCGGGCGGTTCAGCGGCGGGGTTTGGGGCGTTTGGTTGGGGTGGCGGTGAGGGGGTCTTCTGGCCAGGGATGGCGGGGGTAGCGGGCTCGTAGGTCTGCTCGGACTTGCGGGTAGCCCTGCTTCCAGAAGGAGGTTAGGTCGCTGGTGATCGCTACTGGTCGGCGGGCGGGAGACAGGAGGTGCAGGACGACTGGGACGCGACCGTCTGCGACGGTTGGGGTGGTGGTCCACCCGAACACTTCTTGTAGTTTCACTGCTAGGACCGGTGGTTCTGCGCCGTCGTACTTGAGTCGGACTTCGGAGCCTGATGGGACCTGTAGGCGTTCGGGTGCGAGGTCGCCGAATCGGGTTGCTTCGGGCCAGGGCAGTAGTTGCCGGAGCGCCGTCGTCACGTCGATGCGGGTGAGGTCGCGGGCGCCTCGTACCGACGCGAGTTGGGTACCCAGCCAGTTGTCGAGACCGGTCAGCAGAGTGTCGTCGTCGACGGCGGGCCATGGGGGTCCGAGGTGGGCGTGGCAGAACGCGAGCCGTTCGCGCAGGGCGAGGGCGGCTTCTGACCAATGCAGTACGGACAGGCCGGTGCGCTGGATGCCGTCGCGGACAGCGGCTTGTACGAGCAGCGGATCTGGTTTTGCGAGCGGGATGTCGTTGAGGACGATCGCACCGAGTGTCTCGACGCGGCGGGTCACGATCCGGCCGTCGTCCCAGCGGATCTGGTCGGTGGTCGAGACGAGTTCGCCGGCGACGTCGCGCGCAGTCCGCTCGTCGATCGGCGCCGCGGACCGGATCCGAGCATCGGCCCGCCCGGGCGCCCGATCGGCAACCGCAATCGCCAGCCAGGTCGTGCTCCGCAAAGCTGATTGCGGATCCAGCGTGGCGCCCGTACCCCCGGACATCTGGTACGCCGCCGAATCCACGCCCCGAACCCGCCCAATCCGATCCGGATAAGCCAGCCCCACCACAACCCCCACCGCAAGATCATCCGGCACCCCACCCGCCGGCCCACTCCCCGACGCACCCGGCGTACCCGTCGCCGCGCCACCCGCCCGCCCCCCTGCCAAACCTCCACCCGCCGGTGCACCCGCCGACACACCACCCGACGCCGCTGCACCCGGTGCTGTACTCGCCGCAGTACCCCCTGCCGTACCCGCTGCCGCCACACGCGGTGCCGTACCCGATGCCCCACCCGCAGCTGGCGTGCCCGTCGGCGCGCCGCCCGCCCCTACCTCTGCCGAACCTCCGCCCGCCGGTGCATCCGGTGCACTACCCGTCGCCGCTGCGTTCGGTGCCCCACCCGCCGCCACACCTGGTGTTGGGGTGGAGGTTGTGGTTCGGGTGAGGCGGTTGACTTCTTCTTTCCAGCGGGCCGTGGCCGTACGGTCGGTGCCTCGGCGGAGGGTGCGCCAGTGGGTTGGGAGGTCGTCGCTGGTGCGGGCGGAATCGTCGGAGAGCATGGCGACGATCTCGCGGGCTCGTTGGGCGCCGACTCGTGGTGTGCCGTCGAGCAGGGCGCGGGCCAGCCGGGGGTGTGTTCCGATCGCCGCCATCTGCCGGCCGCGCTCGGTGATGCGGCCGGCGTCGTCAACGGCGTCCAGGCGGCGCAGCAATTCGGTGGCTGCGGTCATTGCGGCGGCCGGTGGCGCGTCCAGCAAGGTCAGGCCGTTGCCGCCAGGTGCACCCCACGCTGCGAGGTCGAGGGCGAACCCGGCGAGATCCGCGATCGCGATCTCCGGCGCCGGGTGATCGTCGAGATGCGCGTGGTCGGTAGCCGACCAGCACCGATAGACGCGGCCGGGCGCCTCCCGCCCGGCGCGACCGGCTCGTTGGTCAGCGGACGACTTCGACACCCGGCAGGTGACCAGCGCACCGAGCCCGCGGGACTGATCGGTCCGCGGCTCCCGGGCAAGACCCGAGTCGACCACCACCCGCACCCCAGGCACAGTCAGCGAACTCTCCGCAACCGAAGTCGTCACCACAATCCGTCGAGCAGTTGTTCCACCGACTGATGACAGCCTCGAGTCCGTCGGCCCGGGTGGGGTCAGGGCGCGGTCCTGTTCTGCTTTGGGCTGGCGGCCGAACAACGGCAGGACGTTCAGGTCGGACAGGCGGCGGGTCACGCCGTTGATTTCGGCTTCGCCTGGTACGAACACGAGGATGTCGCCCTCGTTCTCGGCCAATGCCCGGCGGACGACCGCCGCGACATGATCGAGCAGCCGCGGATCGACCCGCCCGCCAGGAAGCAGCGGCACAGGTACCGGCGGCGGAGCCCACTCGACCGCCACGTCGAACAGCGCAGCAGACGCGGTGATCACCGGCGCCGGAACAGCATCGGAGCCCAGTACCCGACTCAACCTGACCGTGTCCGCCGTCGCCGAGGTCGCAACCATCGCCAGGTCGTCCCGCAGATTCGCCCGGACGTCGAGACAGAACGCCAGCAGCAGATCCGCATCGAGGTGCCGCTCGTGACACTCGTCGATCACAATCGCCGCGATTCCCGGCAAATCCGGATTCGCCTGCAAACGCCGTACCAGAAGACCTGTCGTCACCACCTCGACCCGCAGTCCGCGGCCGCCGGCGCGTTCACCGCGCATCGCATAACCGATCCGTTGCCCGAGCGGCTCCCCTACCAGCGTCGCCAGCCGGGCCGCGGCCGCGCGGGTTGCCAACCTGCGCGGCTCGGCCACGATGATCGTCCCGTCCAGGGCATCGCCCAGCGCCAGCGGCAGCAGCGACGTCTTGCCCGACCCGGGCGGCGCAACCAGCACCGCCGTACCGCGCGAACGCACCGCATCGACCGTGGCGGGCAGAACCGCCCGGACAGGCAGCTCCGCCCCCGGCACCGACAATCCAGGCAACAACACGCCCCGACGTTATCCGTACAGTCAGATCCGAGGCTTACCCGGCTGGTAGAGCCAAGTCTGGAAGAACGCCCCGAGGTCGCGATGCGTCACGCGCTCGACAAACCGGATGAAGGTTTGCGTCGACACATTGCCGTACCGGTGCGCCGCCGGCCACTGCTTCAGCACCTGGAAGAACGCCCGGTCGCCGATCTTCAGCCGGAGCGCCTGCAACGTCATCGCGCCGCGGTTGTAGACCAGGTCGTCGAAGATTCGGTCCCGTCCAGGGTCGGCCACCTTGCCGGTCCAGTCCTTCTCATCGGCGTACGTCTCCGCGAAAGTCTGCTGCACCGGGACACCGTTGAACTTCTCTTCGTACAGCCACTCCGAGTACGTGGCGAAGCCTTCGTTCAGCCAGATGTCCGACCAGTGCACCGGCGTGAGGCTGTCACCGAACCATTGGTGGCCGAGCTCGTGGGCGAGCAGCTCACCGTCGACCTTGCTCGTACGCTGGTCGTACACCGGTCGCCCCTGCGTCTCCAGGGCGTAGCCCACCCGCGCATCGGCGAGTACGCCGCCGGTCGAGCCGAACGGGTAGCGCCCGTACAGCGACGACTCCCATTGGACGATCTGCGCCGTGGTCCGGTTGAACACCTTGCCCTGCCCGGCCTTCGTGTCGATCGACTGACCGATCGCGGTGAGGTTCGGCCGGCCGTCCGCGGTCACGCCGCGGGTGACGTTGTACTTCCCGATCGCCATCATCGCCAGCTCACTCGCCATCGGCTGGTTCATCTGCCAACGAAAGGTGGTCCGGCCGTTGTGCGTGGTGGTCGGTCCGGGTTCGCCGTTCGCCAGCACGGTCAGGCCGGTCGGCACGGTGACGGTCTGGGCGTACGTCGCCTTGTCGCGGGTCGTGTCGTTCACCGGGTAATAGGTCGCCGCGCCGATCGGCTGATTGAGCGCGACCGCACCGTCCTTGGTGGCGACCCAGCCGGAAATACCCAGCGCCCGGTCGTCGATCCGCTTCGGGACACCCGCGTACGTCACCGCCACGACGAACGTCGTACCCCGCCGCAGCCCGTGCCGTGGAGTGATCACCAACTCCTCCACACCGCTCCGAGTGAAGGACGCGGCACGCCCGTTGACGGTGAGCTTGCTGATCTTCAACGGTCCCTGGAAATCAAGATCGAACCGGGAGAGATTCTGCGTGGCCTTGGCAAGGATCGTCGTGGTCGCGCTGATCGCCTTGGTCTTGGGGTCGAACGCCAGCTTGATGTCGTAGTGGCTGATGTCGTACCCGCCGTTGCCCATGTCCGGGAAGTACGGATCCCCCGCGCCCGGCGCACCCGGCGAGAACGCTGTTCCAGGCGTGGCATTCGCGGTCAGGCCTGGCCCGGCCAGAAGTCCCACAGCCAACGCGCCGGTCATCAGCAGCTGACCACCACGACGGTAGAAACGTCCCACAATTCCTCCTTGACACCCCTCGACGGCTGGCACGCGCTCGGCGGCGACGCCGAGCGCTCTCCATCATCCTCGGGGTGGGGTCCTCAGGCTGTGGGTCTGCAACCAGCGGACGTCAGCGCGTCGCGAAGGGTGTCGTCCGAGTTCTCGTCCGAGTCCACCGACCGCCACGCGACGAAGCCGTCCGGCCGGACCAAGGTGGCTCCGCGCGGCGTGATTCCGTAGGCCTTGAGCAGGTCGCCGGACGGATCGACGACCTCCGTTCCGATCCGCAGTACGGCGAGGTCATCGGTCAGCCGCTCCGCCGCCGACGCCCAACCCTGTCCTTCCGGACCGACGAGCAAGGTCGCCCGATCAACGAAGAGGTCCTGCGTCGACAGCTTGGCGCCGTTCCGTTCCACCCAGACGTGCGGTGCGCGCAGCCCCGGCCGGCCGGTCGGAACCCGTGGGTCGGCAACCTCACCGCCGGGGTCGCCGTCCTCGACGCGGACGCCGGCGGAGGCATACCGGTACCCGAAGATCATCGTGATGTCGTCGATCCGCTGAATGTCGTCGGCCGATCCGGCGTGCCTGTTGTGCAGCAGATCCAGCGCCACCCGCAGCGTCGTCACCGCGACCGGCCGGCGCTCCTCCTCGTACGTGTCCAGCAGCGCCTCGGGCTGCCCGCCCAGCACGGCCGCGAGCTTCCAAGCGAGGTTGTGCGCGTCCGCGATACCGGTATTGGCGCCATACGACCCCGACGGCGGTACGACGTGCGCCGCGTCCCCCGCGAAGAAGACACGCCCGACGCGGTACCGATGCGCTACCCAGCCACCGATCCGTACATCGGAAACCAACCGATCCGACCCAGGCACAAGCGGAACCAGTGAGACCTTCAGGTCCGCGACCCCGGTCGCCTCCCGCACCAGCTCGATGCAGCGCTTCTCGGTCAACTCCGCAGTCAGTCCGTCGTGCTGTGGCACGCCGAGCATCCAACGCCCCTCCTTCTGCAAAGGCGCCAGTACCGTCCCCGGCGTCGGGCGATCGAGATACCCGAGCAAGAAGCGCCGGTCCCCCAGCACCTCCGACAGATCGGCCTCGAACACGAAATGCAGCGCGTGCCCCAGCTCGGCCTCCTCGTCCGCGCCGACCCCGAGCCGCTGCCGCACACCGGCACGGTTGCCGTCTGCCGCGACCAGGTAGTCGGCGAAAACGGTGTACTCGTGCTGCTCGGTCAGGTCCCGCAGGGTCGCGAGTACGCCGTCGTCCTGTTCTTCGAGATCGACCAGCTCGGTCGAGAACCGTACGTCGGCACCGAGCCGCTCGGCCTCCGCACGCAGCACCCGCTCGAGGTCGTCCTGGTCGATCAGGGCCCAATCGGTCGGACTCAGCCCCGCCTGCGGCCGGACCTGCGCCAGTAGATCGAACCGGAACCGCTCGCCACCGGCCAGCGTCTCGGCACCGATCATCTCCGGAAAGCCGGCCAGCAGGGACGTATGGTTCCGGATCTCGTCCTCAAGACCGGCCGACCGGTAGATCTCCAGCGAGCGCGGGTTGAACGCGCGCGCCTTCGGCATGATCGCCGTCGTCGGGTGCCGCTCGACGAGAAGCGGCCGGAGCCCCCGCCGGGCAAGGAACAGCGCCACGGTCAGGCCGGTCACCCCGCCCCCGACGATCAGCACGGGTGAGCGGACGGCCTCCGAAGTAGTCATGAAATCCAGATTCAGGCATTCTCATGACTTTGTCAAACGCTCAGATGATAAAGCCAGGTGGGCATATGATTCGCAGATGAGCCCGAGACGTTCTCCCCAGCCGAGCGAGCGGCAGCGCGACCCCGAGCGAACTCGTGCGGCGATCCTGGACGCGGCCGTGGCCGAGTTCGCCGCGCATGGTTTCGCCGGCGCGCGGATCGCGGCGATCGCCGCTCGGGCCGGCGTCAATCAGCAGCTGATCTCGTACTACTTCGACGGCAAGGAAGGCCTGTACCAAGCGCTGTCCGAAGCGTGGCGCGACCGCGACGGCGACCTTGCGGCCACCGCGACGACACCGGCCGAACAGGTACGGCGGTACGCCTTGGAGGCCCTGCACAACGCCGACGCCGTCCGCCTGATGGCGTGGGGCGGCCTGGAGTACTCCGGACCAGCCTCCGATGCTGATCATCGACCGCGGGCGGAGCGGCTGCAGCGCAGTGTCGACGAGCTCAAGGCGCTCCAAGCCGACGGCAAACTCTCGGCCGACCTCGACCCAGGTTGCCTGCTGATCGCCTTGATGGCGGCCGCGATGGCTCCGGTCACCCTGCCGCACGTCGTGGAGGGCCTACTCGGCGTCGACGCACGTTCCCCGGAGTTCCTCACTCACTACGCCGACCAACTCGCCCTCCTCGCCAACACCCTGGGCCTCGCCGACTGACGACGCGACGCTAGTGGTGCAGAGTGGCGACGTGGTTGAGGGCACCGTCGGTGGTGATGGTCAGGTTGGTGGTTGGTGGGGTGATGGGGGCGGCCAGGAGGCCTTGGAGGGTTATTAGTTCGAGGATGGGGCCGTCGAGGATGACGTGTACTGGACCGGGCTTGTGAGGCATGGTCCAGGAGGATTCGCCGACTCGTAGGGTCAGGTCGGTCGTGGCGGTGACTTCGGCCAAGACTTGGTTGGCGGACGAGATGGTGAGGGTGGTGCCGGTCCAGGAGAGGTCGGCGGCGGTGCCCGGGAGTTGGCGGTCACTCACAGGACGTCTGTGCATTGCGAGGTCGGGATGGGGCACTGCGACCAGGCGGTCGTCTTCGAGCTGCAAGGTGTACGGGATGCTGTGGGCGCCGGTCCAGCCTTCTGATGGGTCGGCGATGTTCCGCAGCCAGAACAGCAGGCAAGCACGGCCGGTGGCGTCGCGGAAGTACGACGGCGCGTAGTGGCTGTCGCCGTACGTCAGGCGGCCCCAGGTCTCGGCGTGGAACTTGCCATCGCGGAGAGCACCGATGGCATAAGCGACGTAATGCAGCGCATCTTCGGACCAGACCGAGGTGATCAGGACGTGGCGGCCGTCGATCTCCAAGAGCTGGGGGCATTCCCAGAGTGCGCCGGTCCAGATCGGGTCGTGGTCGTGCCGCGATCGGGACGCGGCGATGCCGTCGTACGCCCACGCCCGAAGATCCTCGGATACGTACGAGAGGACTGCCGCGCGATCGTCCTTCAACGCCGCGCCGACCCACATGCGCCACTGCGAACCGTCGCGGAAGACGAACGGATCACGGTACGCGACCACGTCCGCCGGCGCCGAGGCGACCACCTCGCCCTTTCGCCAGCCGATCCACCGCGCATCCGCGGGCGTCGCCATTCGCACCCGCCCGACACCGAGGTCCGGCTGCGAGACGGAGGTGTAGAAGATCGTGTCCTCGACCACGCAACCGGTCCAGATCCCGTCGTCGCCGTCGCCTGGGGCAAGCGCGATCGGCAATGTCTCGAAGGAGAACAGATCGTCGGACACCGCATGTCCCCAGTGGCAGCCAGGCGCCCACTCCAGGCTGTCCGGGACGTGTTGGTAGAACAGGTGATACCGGCCGTCGCGGTACGTGATGCCGTGTGGGTCGTTGATCCATCCGCTCGGGGCGGTGAAGTGAAATCGCGGACGCATGTCAGCCTTTCTCACTTGTTGTTCGGGGCAACCGATTCGCGAACGACGACCGGGCAAGGCAGCAACGTCGGGTGGGTCGAGCGGTACCACGACGTACTGCTGCTCTGAATCAGCCGCGTCAACGTAGCCACCGCCCAAGCGCCCATCTCGTAATGCGGCAACGCGACCGTAGTCAGCGCCGGGTGCACACTCGCCGCGATCGGCGCCTGGTCGTCGAAGCCGACGATCGACACGTCATCCGGTACGCGCAACCCGAGCTCCTGCGCCGCCCGGTACGCCCCCATCGCCATCCGGTCGTTGTAACAGAAGATCGCCGTCGGCCGATCCGCCCGATCAAGCAGCTCCAGGCAGGTCGCGTACCCGCCCGCGGCCTCCGATTCACCTGAAGCGATCAGCCGGTCATCGCGCGGAATGCCGGCGTCCTCCAGACCGCGGAGGTACCCGACGAGACGCCCCTGGGTAGCCGGAACCTCGATGCTCGAGTCCGCGAACGCGATCCGCCGATGCCCCGCACCAACCAGCAAGGCAACGAGATCGGCCGCACCACTGGCCTCGTCCGGCAGTACAGCAGGCACGACGCCCTGCCGGTCCAGTGCTCCTATCAACACCGCCGGCACCGCGCGCAGCTCGCGCGGCACCGACACCTCGTGGTGGAAGACGGTGGCGTAGATGATGCCGTCGACCTGGCGCTCGATCAGCGCCCGGGCGTCGGCTCGGCGGGCATCCGCGCCGGCGTCGAGATGCGAGTTGATGATCGCCAACGTGAGGTTGTGCCGGCTCGCTTCCTCCTGCGCGCCGAGGATGATCCGGCCCGCGTGCGGGGTGGTCGCGATCTCCTCGGTGAGCAACCCGATCATGTCCGACGACCGCGTCCGCAGCCCGCGCGCGAGCCGGTTCGGCGTGTACCCGAGGTCCCGCGCGACCGATCGCACCCGATCCCGCGTCGCCTCGCTCGTCCGGGTGTGCGGCGTGTCGTTCAGTACGTGCGAAACCGTCGTGACGGATACGCCCGCGGCCCGCGCGACGTCGCGGATCCCCACCTTCGGCACGACCACCTCCTCGTCAGGCATTTACTCGTCCCAGAGGCCGTGCTCCGGCCACCGTCGCGGCAGCCGCTCCGCCACCGGTGGCAGCTCGGCGTGCGGCGCGTGCTCACCCAACTGGTACCAGTAGGCGACGCTCGAGTAGTCGTTCCCCTGATCGTTGGCGTGTCCGTGCTCGATCGACACCCGCAGGCTCTTCTCGAACCGTACCGGGTCCTCGATGTGCCAGCGGAACATGCTCCACAGGCCGAAGTGCTCCTGCGGGCTCGCGCCGAGCGTGATGCCGTGGTACGGACCCGCGTACTCCCCACTCGGGAATCCCCAGGCAGCACCGAAGTAGTCCTCGGTACCCGTTCCGTGCAGCGACGGCGGCCAGACCTCCCCGTCAATGAAGAACATGTCGTCGCCCTCCCCCGGCCAAGTGAACACCTGGTTGGAGGCGTCGAAGTTGTCGATGCTGAGCACACAGCCAACGTAGTGGCCTTTACCAGTCGCATCGAGGATCACGTAGTTGTCGTCGCCGGTCAGGTTTGTCCCCGGCAGATCCCACGGCGCCGGGTTCTCGAGATCAGTCGTGTGGCGTACGGCGGTGGTCGGCGTTTCCTGCCGGTAGTACGCGTGGAACCGTGCTACGTCGTCCGGGATCGGCTCGGTGCTCAACGAGTAATCGACGTAATAGAAGAGGTTCTCGATCGGCTGATCGCTCTCGTTGCGGATCTGGATCTTCGCATGACTGCCGAACGGCATCGGGAAGTACGAGTTCATCGCCGCCGCGAACGGTCCCTTCGGACCACGCCGCGGACCGAACACCGCGTTCAGCGGAAGCGAGACGTAGTGCTTCGCGACGGCGTGCCCGACGCCGAAGAAGTCGCCGAGCGGCGCGCGTACGCTCGGGTTCTCCTCGCCGTCCCAGAACATCTCGATGACAAGCTTGCGCAGGTACTTCTCCGAGTAGCACCGCGTGGTCAGCCAGATGTGCTCGATCCGACCGGCCCCGCCGATGTCCGCGATCACGAAGGTCTCCCCCGCGGGAACCACCGCGAAGTCCCGGTTGCCGCCGGTGCGGTCCCAGCTCGACTCGCGTCGCGACCGGCCCGGCTTCACGTGGGCCAGTCCGCCGAGCGGGCTGTTCGGTTGCCAGAATTCCATATCTACTCCGTGTACTAGAGGGGTCAGCCCTTGACGGCGCCGAGGGTCAGGCCGGCGACGATGTGCCGCTGGAGTGCGAGGGTGAGCAGGATGACGGGGACCGAGTAGACCGCCGAGAGCGCGGTCATCCCGCCCCAGTCGAGGCCGAACTGGGTCTGGAAGTTGGCGATCACGATCGGCGTGGTCTGCGCCCGCACCGACGTGAGCAGCAACGCGAACAGGAACTCGTTCCAGGACGCGAGGAAGGCGAAGATCGCCGTCACCGCCAAGCCGCCGGACACCACCGGCAGGACGACGTGCCGGAACGCTTGCAACCGGCCGCTGCCGTCGACCTTGGCCGCTTCTTCCAGCTCGACCGGTACCGCCTCGAAGAAGCTCGACATCAGCCAGATCGACAGCGGCAGCGAGATCGTGGTGTGGGCGATCGCCAGTCCGATCGTGGTGTCGGAGATCCCGAGCCGCCGCATCGTCTCGACCAGCGGCGCCCCGACCGCGATCGTCGGCACCATCCGGGTGATCAGCGCAGCAACCACGAAGATCCGCCCGCTCGGTGTCCGAAAGCGCGTGATCGCGTACGCGGCCGGTACGCCCAGCACGAGCGAGAACGCCGTACTGAGCACCGCGGTCGCAACGCTGTTGATCAACGCCGGGACGACGCCTTCTTTGCTGAGCGCGGCGACGTAGTTGTCGAGCGTCCACTGCGACGGCAGCACCTGCGGCGGTACGGCGATCGCGTCGAGCGGCGTCTTGAAGGACGTCAGCAGCAGGTAGATGAACGGGAATCCGTACAGCACCAGCACGGCGACCAGCGCACACCACAGGATGACGCGCGTCGGGCGGCGCCGGGTTTCAAGGCCGTTCATGCCTCCTCACCCCCTGGCCGCCAGAGCGCGAAGATCGCGACCGCGGCCACCGCGAGCATCACGATCAGGTACACCGTGCCCATCGCGCTGGCCAGACCCGGATCGCCGTTGCGCGTCATCGTCCGGTAGATCAGCAGACTGAGCGTCGTCGTACTGTCCTGTGGCCCGCCGTTGGTTTGAATCAGGATGATGTCGAACGCACGCGCCGCATCGATGCCGCGGACGATCAACGCCACCGCGATCACCGGTCGCAGCAACGGCAGGATGATCCGGAAGAGCAGTGTCGGGAACCGTACTCCGTCGATCCGAGCCGCTTCGATGACCTCACCCGGTACGTTCTGGAGCCCGGCGAACAACACCAGCGTGATGAACGACGTCGTCAGCCAAATGTCCGGTAATGCCACCGAAAACAACGCGATCTTCGGATTGCTCAGCCAGCTGATCTGATCCGTACTGTGCAGCACACCGACTCGTCGCAGCAATTCGTTGAGAATGCCGAAGTTGTCGATGAGCAGGAATCTCCACAGCAGTCCCGCAACCACCGGGGCGACCATGAGTGGATACATGAAGACGGTCCGGAACACGGCCGACCGGTTGCCGAGCGCCGAGAAGACCAGCGCCACGGCAAGCCCGAAGGTGAATTCGAGCGCGACCACGATGACCGTGTAGACAATCGTCCGCAGCGCCGCGCCCTGGAACGCCGCGGAACCGAAAGCGGCCGAGAAATTCTCCAGCCCCACGAACTTCCGCGGGCCGCCCGCGATCGGCGAGATTTCGTAGAACGCGTCGCTGATGAATCGGAACAAGGGCCACGCCACGAAGGCGGCCAGGAACAAGGCGGCCGGCGCGATCAGTACGAGTGCGAACCGGCGGTCGGTAAGGCGCACAGGAATGTCCTTCTACTTGACGATCGCCTGGATCTGAGCCTTCGCCTGTTTCAGCAGCGCCGCATTGTCGGCGGGCTTGGCGACCGCCTTCTGCAGCATCGGCGTCAGCACCGAGGTGACGATCTCCTGCCACTTCGGGGTGGCCGGCCGCGCGATCGTGGCGGGCGACTTCAGGGTCGTGAGGATGGCCGGGTAGTTCTCGTGCCCGGCGACGCCGGCTTGCGATTCGAACGCGGAGACCCGGGCGACCAAACCCAAAGACGTCTTGATGGAAAGATCGTTGTGCTCGTACGCGAAGGCGATGAACTTCTTCGCCTCGTCCTGCTTGGTGGTTGCCTTGGGCACCGACAGGTACCAAGCGCCCGGCACGCCCGCGATGCCGCCACGACCGGCGATCATCGGCGCGACGCCGATCTTGCCTTTCACCTTGGCGGTGGCCGGAGTCTGCGTGTACGCGTGGCCCCAGAAGCGCATCATCGCGAGCTTCCCCTGGTAGAACAGGTTCTGCGCGCCGGCCCAGTCGAGCTGCGCGGCGCCGGGCGGTGCGTACGGCAACAAACTGGTGTAGAAGTTCAGCGCCGCCAGGTGATCGGCGTCGTCGATGGTGACCTCGCCGCTCTTCGGATCGAGCACCATCTTCTTCTCGCCGGTCTGCGAAACCGTGGCCAGCCACTCGGTCTCGACCGCACCCTTCACGTCGGTGCCGTACAGGTCGGTTTGGCCGTCGCCGTTGGTGTCGCGGGTGAAGAACTCGGCGACGTCCTTGTACTGCTTCCAGGTGGTCGGCGGTACGAGCGGGTACCCGTACTTCGCCTGGAACGTGGCCTTCTCCTTCGGATCGCCGAAAAGGTCGGTGCGGTAGTACAGAATTTCGGAGTTCGTCCAGGCCGGCATACCGACGTACGACCCGTTGACCTGCGCCTCGGTCACCAGGCCCGGGAACAGGTCGCGCTTCACGTCGTCGGTGAAGAGCCCGTCGAGCGGCGACATGCCGCCCGAGAAGGCGCTCAGCCAGATGGCGTCGAGGGCCGCGACGTCGAACGACGTCTTGCCCGCGCCGAGCTCGGTCTGGATCCGGTCGTAGAGACCGTCGTAGGGCAGTTCGACCAGTTCGACCGTCGTACCGGTCTGCTGCTGGTAGAGGTCGGCGATCGGCTGGAGCTCAGCCTTGCCGCCACCTTCGACCAGGACGGTGAGCTTGCCGGTGGTGCCCGCCGAGGTTCCGCCGGCGCCACAGCCGGCCAGGATCAGACTCGAGGCGACCGCGAGACCGGCCAGCGCGGTCCGGAGACGACCGCTGGTGCTGCGAAGCTTCATGCTCCGACTCCGTTCAAGACTTGTGATTAAACGTTTTGGCAAAACGTCTTGGCAGCAATGTTGACCAGCCGGAGCGGGCCGGTCAACGCCAAACTTCTGCCAAACAGCTGCCAAAACGTTTGGCAGTCGCGGCGATCTTGCCGCCGTCTGGGCGCGGTTCTACCTTCGGATCAATTCCGCTCTGCCAAAACCTTTTGGCATCTCGCGAAGGAGCCGTCATGACCTCCTCCACTCCCCCGGATTCACGCCTGCCCCGCCGGGTCTTCCTGGCCGCCGCGGCCGCGGCCGTCACCGCGGGCTACCTCCAGCATTCGCGTACGCCGGCGTCCGCGGCCGTCGTCGTGACCCCGGCACCGCGACCGCACAACACGCTCCTCGGCGTGCTCTGACCGACCACCGCTCACACCTCAGAGAAACGAGAACGTTCATGCCCTCGACGATCTATGACGTCACCACCTGGACCATCCCCGGCAGCCCGTCGACCACCGCGTACACCGACATCGGCGCGATCGTGAACAGCATCATCGCCGACATCAAGACGAACCAGCCGTCCCAGGCCTCCAAGCCCGGAGCGGTCATCTACATCCCGCCGGGCGACTACTCGCTGAAGACCCGGATCGTGATCGACCTCAGCTACCTGCAGATCAAGGGGTCCGGGCACGGTTTCACGTCGTCGAGCATCCGGTACAACGCCGGCAACACCTCGAGCTGGCACGAGCTCTGGCCGGGCGGCAGCCGGATCCGGGTCGAGAACACCGACGGGAACGCCGAGGCGATCCTGATCAGCCGCAGCGGCGATCCGCGGCTCAGCTCGATCGAACTCCTGGACTTCTGCTTGGACGGCATCTCGTTCACCCCGAACCAGAACAGCTACCTCAACGGCAAGATCGGCATCCGCTCGACCACAGCCACCGACTCGCTGCGGATTCGCGGCCTGGGGATGGTGTACCTGGAGCGCGGCATCGTGATCACCGACGCCGACGCGCTGCACATCCAGGGCAATTTCCTCTGCGAGAACGGCAGTTGCATCGAATTGGTCAGCTCCGGACAGGCCTGCATGGTCAACGACAACATGATCGGCGCCGGTTACGTGGGTTTCTCGATCTTCGCGGAGAACCACTTCGGCCTCATCGTCTCCGGCAACAACATCTTCCCGCGGGGCAAGAGCTCCGTACACCTGAAGAACTCCACGAACAACACCATCAGCGCGAACCGCCTGCACGCGTTCTATCCCGGGATGATCCAGATGGAAGGGGCCTGCCACAACAACCTGATCGGGTCGAACCATTTCCTCCGGGTCGCCGAGTCGTTCCCCGCGATGACCGGTTTCAACAACGGGCTCGACGATCTGTTCGGCCTGGTGCAGCTCAACGGCAGCGGAAACACCGTGGTCGGCAATCACTTCTCGTACGACGTCCCGACCGCGAACATCAAACCGGCCGGGGCGACGCCGACGATGGTGCTGGTGAAGTCGGGCAGCAACAATTACGTCGCGACCAATCACACGGCCGCCAACGTCGCCGTACGCACCGTGGTCCTCGATGGATCGACGGTCAACACGAAGGTCCTGGACTGCGGCACGTCGGCCGAGTTCCAGGCGCTGACCGGAGCGACGTACGGGTTCCGGGCGACGCCGTGATCCGGGTCGCGTCGTTTCTGGCCTGGGTGCTCGCCTTCACCGGTCTCACGGCGGTTCCGGCCGCCGTGGCCGGCTCACCCTCCGACTATCCGGAGTACCCGTACGCCGCTACCGACTACACCGAACCGTTCCGCGGCCAGTTCCACTTCAGTCCGCAGAACGGATTCATGAACGACATCAACGCTCCGCTGTACTACCGCGGCGTGTACCACCTGTTCTTCCAGCACAATCCACACGGACTCGGCTGGGACGCCGCGGTGCATTGGGGGCACGCGACCAGTACGGACCTGGTGCACTGGACGCAGCAACCGATCTCGCTCGAACCGGGCGTACAGAGCGGCAATCTCTGGTCCGGCTCCGGCTGGGTCGACGTGAACAATGTGACCGGCCTGAAGACCGGGTCCGACGATCCGATCCTGTTGTTCACCAACACCGACGGCGTCAGCATCGCGTACTCGACCGACGCGCCGAAGACGTTCCAGATGTACAACAGCGGCGCGAAGGTGATCACCGATCCGGTCGAGAGCCGCGACCCGAAGGTGCAGTGGGATCCGCAGCACAACCGCTGGGAGCTCATCACGTTCCGCGCCGGTACTGGCGCCGCCTTCTACACCTCGACGAACCTGCTCAACTGGACCTACCGAGGTGTGTACGCGGCCGGCTGGTTCGTCGAATGCCCCGACCTCTATCAGCTACCGGTCGATGGGAACACCAACAACAAGAAGTGGGTCCTGCAAGATGCGAGTGGCGAGTACGTCATCGGCGCACTCGACGCGAACGGACTCTTCGTCGCGGACTCGGCCACCCAGCAGCGGATGGAGTGGGGTGTCTCCGGCGCCGCCTTTCCGCCGTCCACCTGGTACGCGCCGCAGACGTTCAACCAGCTGCCGAACGGACGGGTGGTGCAAGTGGCGTGGCAACCGAGCAACGCCGGCGTGACCTGGACCGGCAACGCGTCCTTCCCGGTCGAGCTCGCCCTGAAGACCTATCCGGAGGGCCTCCGCCTGACCCGAAATCCGGTCAGCGAAATCTCCACCATCCGTACGTCGACCCAGACCTGGGGTACGCGCTCGATCACCACTGATCCGGCAACCGATCCACTCAGCGGTGTCTCGGCCGACACCTACGAGCTCACCGCCCGGTTCGATCTGACCGGAGCGACGGCGTCGGAGTTCGGCTTCCGCCTGCACGTACGCTCGGACGGATCGAGCGATCGCACAGTCGCGTACGGCGTCGCGGCGCAGACCTTGTACGGCACCTCGATGCCACCGATTTCCAACCAGGTGACGATCCGGCTCCTCGTGGACCGCGGCCAGCTGGAAGTCTTCGGCAACGAGGGCAAGACCGTGATCAGCGACAACGTCGCGTTCAACTCCTCCCCCGGCAGCCTCGGGCTCCGCGTCTACGCGGTCGGTGGTGCCGTCACCCTCACCTCACTCACCTTCTCCCCCATCGGCTCGACCTGGACACCCGCGCCCGAGGGCTCAGCGCCCGCCGGCGCCATCGCGTCGACCACCCGCCAAGACACGTGCGTCGACCGCGACGTTGCCAGCGGCCGAGTGCAGTTGTGGTCCTGCCTGGCGAACTCCAACCAGACCTGGACCCTGGACAGCCTCGGGCAGCTGACAACCGGAGGAGTCTGCATGGAGGTCCCGTCCGGCCAGACGGCGAACTTCTCGCTGGTACGCGTCGCGACCTGCACCGGCGGCACCAACCAGAAATGGCACCGAGCCAACTTCGGCGCCCTCGTCAACCAGGCCGCCGGCCGCTGCCTCGACCTCCCCGAAGCCGACTTCACCAACGGCCGCCAACTCCAAATCTACGACTGCGTAGGCACCCGCAACCAAAGCTGGGTCGGCCCGTCCTGATCATCACCAGGTTGCCGGCGTGGGTCGACCACGCCGGCATCGCCTGACCTGGGCCATGATGAGATCCGCCAGGCGGAACCAGGCAATCGACCTCGACGGGCGGGTCTTGATGATGAACCACGCGCAGTCTCAGCCGCCACTGGCCGATGCCCACATCCATCTCTTCGCCGACTCGTTCAGCTTGGAGCTGCGTGAACGTCACCCGGAAGGCGAGTTGGCCCAGTACGAGGGTCTGAGGTCCACGTACGGCATCGAGGACGCGCTCGTGATCGGCTTTGAAGGTGATCCGAGGTTCGCGGGCAACAACGCGTACATCCTGGGGCTGGCCGCCGGTCGAAGCTGGCTGCATCCGGTCATGTACGTCGATGAGTCCACGAACTCCGATCGAGCAGCCGCACTGCTGGACCGCGGCTACGAGGGCATCTCGCTGTACGTCGAGCCCAGCCGATGTGCGTCGACCGGCTGGATGGGTTGGGCAAACGAGATCTTCGCGTTGGCCGATGCGCGCCGCTCGATCCTGAGCATCAACGCACCGGCAGCGACTCACGCCACGATCGCCGAGCTGGCCGGAAGGCATCCGCGAGCGCGGATCTTGCTCGGCCACCTGGGCTTGCCAGGCGTGGCCCCGGCCCCGGACTCCGCCCGCCTCGCCGCCACCCGCGACCTCGTCCTCAACCACCCTTGCTGGATCAAGCTGTCCGGCACGTACGCCTGCGCGCGCCCCTGCGACCAGGACCCGCACACGGCAAGTTCGGCCTGGATGCACTGGCTACTCGAGTCCGTCGGCACCGACCGATTGATCTGGGGCAGCGACTTCTCCCCCGCCCTCGCCCACATGACATACCAACAGACCATCGCCCTCCCGCCACTACAAACCCTGCCACCCACCGCCCAAACCAACATCTACGGCGCAACCCTCCGCCGATTGCTGGCATCTGGCCACCAGGGTCAGTGACGCTCCCTGGCTTCACGCTGTCCAGTCGTCCGCTTGCGGCTAGGAGACTGGGATGGTCCAGGTTGTGTTGATGGGGATGTACTTGGCGTATGGGTTGCTTTGGCGCCGTACCCGCAGCGTGCTGCCGTACGGACAACCGGCAGCTCGACAGGTAGTGCACCCCCGAGACGCCGTACACCCCGGCCCCTTCACGCTCAAGTGCACTACCCACCCAACCCACACCTCCTGTTCGCCCGCACACCACCGCCTCGTCGCAGGAAGCCCTTTCCGCACCGGCCAGGAGCCTTTCTCGCGCTATTCCAGGAAAAGGCTCCACCTTTACTGGTCCGGTCCGGAATTAGGCTCGGGCGTCGACGGTGAGGTCGTTGGTGGCTGAGCGGTTGTGTACGGCGGCGTGGTCGACGTCGTTGTGGGTTCGGGCGAGGTAGGTGACGAGGGCGGCGAAGAGCAGTAGGCCGATGGCGGTGACTGGGCCGGTGCCCCAGCCGAGGCCGCCGGTGTGGAGGGGCTTGCCGAACCAGTCGGCGATTGAGGCGCCGAGGGGGCGGGTCAGGACGTACGACGCCCAGAAGGCGATTGTTACGTTCAGGCCGAGCTTTCGCAGGCCGAGGGGTACGAGGATCAGGACCGCGAAGAGAACGATTGACCAGGTGAAGCCGAGGCCGAAGTCGATCGCGGTGGCGTCGCCGACGGCCGTGCCCAGGCCGAAGGTCAGCAGGACAACACCCCAGTAGAACCGCTCCCGCCGCGCGGTGGTGATCGAATGCACCGAGATCGTGCCTTCACTCCGCCGCCACCACATCAGCAGACCGCACAGCAGCGCGAGGTACCCGATGGAGTCCACCCAGTACGGCGTGCCGAGCACAAGGTGCGGCCCATCGGCAACCATCGTCCCGAACACCGCGACGGTCAGTACGGTCACCCAGTAGCGCACCGGATGGTACGCATCGGCCTTCAGCTGCAGGTACAGCGCGACCCCGAAACTCCCGACCCCCACCAGCGCGGCCAGCGGAATACTGACCGTCCCCAGAAAGTCCGACCCGGTTTCTCCGATCCCGGTGGTCAACAACTTCACAACCCAGAACATCAGAAAGACGGCCGGAACCTTCGGCGCCGAAAACACTCGCGTATGCATGATCCCGAAGGCTAGGGACTCGAACCTGTCAAGCACCTGAGCGAAGGCCGCGACGACGCCGTAGGGTTTGGTCATGGTGACCGGCTGGAGTGTCGTCTATCTCGCAGCCGGGCTGATGGTCGTGGTGTTCGGGCTGATTCCGGACCGGCACATCGCTCCGCGGAGCCGGACCATGGGTCTGATGGCCGGCGGCCTGGTGATCATCGGGCTCAACACCAACGCCCCCGACGGCGCGCTCACGTCGTGGCAGCGGTCGGCCGGGTCGTACCTGCTGGTGGCCGGAAGCACGATGGTGGTCATCCGCTCCGTTCAGCTGATGCGCATGCTGCGGGAGAATCCTGACGCGGACCCTGACCGCGCCGTGCAGGCGAATCTCGAAGGCCGCTACCGGCTGCGCAACTTCGACCGCACCAGCGACGTCGGCCGACTCGACCGCGGGATCGACGAGCTCCGGACAGCCTGGCTGGCCGGTGCCGCCTGGCCGCATCGCAGCCTCTATGCCACGAATCTCGCAACGGCGCTGCGCGGCCGGTACGAGCGTCTCGGCACCGCCGCCGACCTGACCGAGGCGATCGAAGTGGGTCGCGAGGCTCTGCGTACCGCGCCCGCCGTCGACCCCCGCCGCGCCGCCGTGGTCAGCGAACTCGCGGCCGGTCTGCGCATCCGGTACGACGACTTCGGCGACGAGGACGATCTGCTCGAGGCGGTCGACCTGTGCCGGCACGCCGTCGAGCTCGCCCGTACCACAGCGGATCAGGTCCGGGCCGGCACGGAGCTGGCCGCCGCCCTCGCCGGCTTGTACGAACGCCGCCGCCAACTCGATTCGCTCGACGAAGCAATCCGCACCGTGGAAACTCTCGTCGCGGCCGGCCGCGAGGGCTCCAAGCCGACCGTGCGGGTCGGCGACCTGACGATGCTGTGCTCGCTCCGGACGCGGCGATTCGGCCACACCGGCAGTCGGTCGGACCTCGACGCGGCGCTCGCGGCCGGCCGGGAAGCCGTCCGGAACGTCGAGCCGGGCTACCGCCTGTACGGACGAAGCCGCCGCAGCCTAGCCGCTGCTTTGCGGTTCCGGTACGAAGCCGGCGACGACGTCGCCCGGATCGAGGCGATCGCCGTCTCCGAGCGGGCCCTGCTTGGACTGCCGGCCGATGACCCGGCGCGCGCGGGCCATCTCGTCGATCTGGGTCTCGCCCTCGGTGGTGCCGGCGCGTCGGTGATCATCGACCGCGAGCGAGCCGCGCGGTTGTTGCGCGAGGCCGCGACCATGACCACCGCCGCAACCACCGCTCGGGTGTCCGCCGGTCTGGCCTGGAGTGAGCTGGCCGCTGCCGACGGCGCGTACGCCGACGCCGTCCGCGCGCTGGACGTGGTGATCGACCTCCTCCCCCGGGTCGCGGCTCCCGACCTGCGCCGCGCGGACCAGGAACACCGGCTCGGGCAGTGGAGTGGCATCGCCACGACGGCCGCCTCGTGTGCGATCGCCGACGGCAAACCCGGCAAGGCGGTCGACCTGTTGGAGCAGGGCCGCGGCATCCTGCTGGCCCGCGGCATCGAAGGCCGCAGCGACGTGCCGGCTCTCCGGGCCCGGAACCCAGGTCTCGCGTGGGAATTCGAACGTGCGCGCAAGGCCTTGGAGGCCGAACCGGACCGCACCGAGTCGATCGGTGCCGCGGCGGGCGGGTCGCAGCGTGAGGCGGCCCGGGAATCGCGGCGGGCGGCGCTGGCGGCGTGGGAAGACGTCCTGAGCCGGGTCCGGGCCGAGCCCGGATTGGGCGACTTCGCCCGCCCGACGGACACCGCGGCGGTGCTGGCCCAAGCCCGTCAAGGCCCCATCGTCTACCTCAATGTCAGCCGGTACCGGTCGGACGCGATCATCGCGACGACAAGCGGCGTCCGTACCCTCGAACTTCCCGGCGCGGGCGCCAGCGTCGTGGCGGAGCAGGTCCGGAAGCTCGCCGCCGCGGTCGACCCCGCGCATCTTCTCAGCCCCGATCGCCAGCAGGACGTCAGCGCCGTCCTGGCGTGGATGTGGGATGCGCTGGCCGAGCCTGTTGCGGACGCGTTGGCGTTGCAGCGCCCCGCGCCGGGCGCGGGCTGGCAGCGAGTCTGGTGGATACCCACCGGAGCGCTCGCGCTGCTTCCGATCCACGCCGCCGGCTATCACCACGAGTCCGGCCTCGCCGTACCCAGAACCTTGCTCGATCGGGCAGTCTCCTCGTACGCCCCAACGGTGCGGGCCCTTGCCCAGGCGCGGACCAAGCGCAACCCGGCGCGGCGCCCACGCCCCTTGGTGGTCGCGATGACGACCACGCCAGGCGCGGACCCGCTGGAATCAGCGTTGACCGAGGCGAAGGCCGTACACCAGTACTTCCCGGACCGGCAGCTGATCGAGGACAGGCAGGCGACGCGTCGCGAGGTACTCGGGCGGCTGCCCAACCACGACTGGGTGCACTTCGCGTGTCACGCTCAAATGGACTCGGATGCCCCGTCGCGCGGCCGGCTGCTGCTGCACGATCACGCGGCCGAACCGATGACCGTCCTGGACATCTCCCGGCTGGAGCTACCCGACGCCGAGCTCGCGTTCCTCTCCTCGTGTACGACGGCGCAACCGCCCGCTGCGCTTGCCGACGAAGCGATCCACTTGGCGTCGTCGTTCCAGCTCGCCGGGTTCGCGCAGGTCATCGCGTCGCTGTGGCCCTTGCTCGACAAGGTCGCCGCCGGCTTCGCGGCCGACGTCTATCAGCACCTCGACCGCTCTGTACGCGGCGGCGCGGGTACCCAGGCAGCGCTCGCGGTCCACGAGTCGACACGCGCGGCTCGGGAGAAGTACCCGAACCTGCCTGCGCTGTGGGCGGGTCACGTTCACGTCGGGTCCTGATCGTCCTTGGCCGGCGACGTGCTCGCGGGGTCGGACGGCGCGGTCGTCGGTTCGGCGGCTCCATCGGTTGGGGTGTAACCGCGCACCCGGCCGGGATTCTCCAGCAGCTCGCGTTCGGCCGGTGTCAGGTCCGGGGTCAGGTCTGGCATCAGTTGTCCTCCGAACTGGCCGCTGGACTGGGCGCCGTGAGCAGCTCGATCACATCAGTGTCGGCCGTCCGCACATACAGGCCCGCGGTGCCGGCGATCCGGCTCGCGAAACTTCCGTCCGGGTTCATCCGCCAGGCGGACTCCAGGAACACCTCGGCCGGTTCCGGGTACGACGACGCGTACGAGCGTCCGCCGTACCATCCGCCGACCCACGTACCGTCCTTCAGCCGGGCACGGACGAAGCACGATCTACTGCTGCGGAACATGTGGTCCCAGGCCGTGGGCGTACTGCGGTAGGCCGCGTTCAACCGGCGGCGCTGCCACAAGGAGACCAGCAACGCGGCCGCGGACGGTATGACGATGAACAGCACCAGGGCCAGCAGGCCAACGAGTCGTGGTTGCTGCCTGACCGCGTCCCAGCCGGATACGTCATCGCGGTGCACGACCCTGACCAGTGCCGGGCCCGCGATCACGGCGTACAGGGAGTCGAGCAGGATCGAGGCGGTCACTGCCCGCAGTACGCGCTCGCCCACTTGCCGCTCGCCCGCGACCGCGCCGCGCAGTCGCTCCCGGACGAACTGATAGCTGATCCCCGGCAGGACGAACAGGATCAGCAACGCGACCTGAAGCACCGTCGACGGAGTGTCCATGATTCAGACCCCCCGCAGATCACGTGGGTCGTACCGCGGTGGCGGACGGCGCCGGAACGCCGCCACGCTCAGCACCACTGCACCGATCGCTCCGACCACCACGATCGGTATCCGCCCCGCGGCCAGGAGGTCGACGAGCCAACCCGACTTCACGTACTGCCCTGCTCCGACGCCCGCGGCAGCAACCAGCGCGGCAAGGCTGACCGACTGGTTGTCCCCGGACCCGAACGCGGCCTCGGCCAGCAGCAACAGACCGCCGACCAGGAACACCACTGCCGTCAGCAGAAACTCCCTTGGCGCGATCACCGTCGTCACCATCCCGATCGCGCTCACCCCAACCCCACTGAGCTTCTTCAGCACCCACAGTAGTCTGCCGGACACCCGGGTCACTCAGTGCGGACCAGTTTCAGGCCGATGACTGCTGCGATGATGCCGGTGAGGAAGAGGATCTTGAGGGCGGAGATCGGTTCTCCGTTGGCGAGGGTTGCGTAGAGGACAGTCAGGGCGGCGCCCAGGCCGACCCAGGTGGCGTACGCGGTGCCGATGGGGATGTGCTTGGCGGACCAGCCCAGGCCGGCCATGCTGATCGTCAGAGCGATGAAGAAGATGACGGTCGGGGTCAGGCGGGTCAGGCCGGCTGACTCGCCCAGGGCGGTGGCCCAGACGGATTCGAAGACCGCGCTGATGACGAGGACGAGCCACGGCATGTCAGCTCACCACCTTGAGGCCGATGATCGAGCCGACCAACAGGACCAGCAGCAGGGACTTTGTCCAGGTCGCTCGGTCCTTGCCGGTTTTGAAGCCCCAGAGCAGGGTCAGGGTGGCGCCGATGCCTACCCAGACCGCGTACGACGTGCCGGTGGGCAGCGTCTTCATCGCCCACGCCAAGCCGGCCATCGACAACGTCAGCGACACCACGAAGAGCAGTGCGGGGCGTACGCGGGTGAGGCCCTTTGATTCCGATAATGCCGTTGCCCAGACGGATTCCAGGATTCCGGCCAGGACAAGGATCAGCCATGCCATTGCGACCACCTCTTCGTGGCCGTCTTGTCGTGGGCGGGTACGGCTCCCTCGTCCGCGGACCCGGTAACCAGGTCCCACGACCAATTATAGGAGACCGGCGACCCGTCAGCCGGTGACAATCCTCACCAGCCCGCGCGGGGCGAGTGGCAACTGTCCACTCGCCCGCGGCTCGATGTCAGGCGTCGAGCGTGAAGGCCTTGAAGAGCGCCGAGTCCTTTCCGTTGCCGATCCCGGAACCCCATTCGATGTAACCCTTGCGGCCCTGGCCGTCGTTGTCGTTGACGAGCATCGAGACGCTGATCAGATTCCCGGTCGGATCAATCCCGAGATCAGCCCAGCTGACACCAGTTGTGTACGTAGTGGTGGTACCGCTCCGCACAATCGCAGCGTCCCCGGCCGGCAATGCACCGGTTGCCGGACCCGACCAGCGCCAAGTGTCGACGTCCGTGCCGACAAGCGACGCACCGATCTCGTTCCAGCTCTGCGCCTCGCCCGGCGTACCCGAGCTGACCGAGAACTGCAGCGAATCGTTCTGCCAGATCTGATCCCCGCCGGCCGTCGCGTGCAACACGTCATCGGTCACGGCGACCGTCAAGTACAGCTTGTCCGCGTCATGCGTGACCCACAGATCAAAGGACAGGTCCTGCGGCCCGTTGTAGCCGGTGACGACGACAGTGCCCTGACTCGACGTACCCGTCGGCGTCGTGCCGGCCAACTGGTTGACCCCGTTGATCGCGATTGTCTTGTTCGCCGCGTGATACAGCTCGGAGGCCGCGACAATCACCACCTTCCCGGCGGCGTTCAACGGCGTACCGTCGCTCAACGTCGCAGTCACGTCGTACGAAGTCCCGCTGGCCACCTCAGCCAGGCTGATGAACCGTTCATCGACCGCACCGGCTGCGATCGAAACCGCGGACGCGGAGCCCTGAGCCGAGCCCACCGTCCAAGCGATCGATGCCGTCTGTGCCGCGCTGCTGTCGTTCGAGACCCGGATGCGCAGTTGATCCGACCCGTCCTTCAGCACATGCTGCACCGCGAGCGAGAGCGGCTCGGCAACCTGGTAGTCGGCGACCAGCTTGCCGACCACCGCGTCCCCTTCGGTGACGGAAGCATGCACCGTACGCCAACCCACCGCGGCCGCCGCTCCGAACGAGACGTCCACGCTCTTCTTCGCCCCGGCCGGAACGTTGACCGAGGCAACCACCTTCCGCGAGCTCACCAGCTGAGCCGACGCCCGGCGTGTCCCCGTAGTATTGTCAACAATCCACACCGCCGTGAGATCCTCACCGCGCTTGGCTTCCTTCGCCGTCAACTGATGCCGCACCGCCGGCGCTACCGCAATCGCACCCGCCGTCGAGAGGTAGACGGGCTCCTTGCCAACCGTCACGGAGAAGACGTTCGTGCCATCCACTCGCGTAGCTTCGCCGTAGGTGTCGGTGAAGGTCGCCGACCGACCCGTAGTTACCGCGAACGGCGTCGGAGTCGAGGCCCAAAGCATCCAAGTCCTCGCCGCACCGTCCGGGATGATCACCCGCGACACCCCAGCGGCCGGCGAGTCCTGGGCCAGCCCGGTCGGCTTGTGCCCGCGCGCCGCCCCGGAAAGCTGCCGAGCAAGGTTGGCGTACGAGACGTAAGCGGGCTTCGGCCGGCTCGCACCACCCGAAACCATCGTCACCAGGCCGAAGTTCTGCTCGGTCTCGCCCGGGTTCGTGCCATCGTTCATGAAGTCGTACCAATAGAAGTCCGTCACCCCAGCGGCGTACGCGGCCGCGGCACCCTGCACCGCGTAAGCGGCCTGCGACCGGGTATCAACAGCAAGATGCGCCGTACCAGCCGGCCACCCGAGCTCGGAAATCCAGATGTCGCGCCGGACACCGTACGACTGGATCAGCGCGGCCACGCTCCGGACCTGCTGCGCCAGCGAATCAGGCGACGCCGGGTAGTTGTACGGGTGGATCGAAACGCCGTCGATGTAGTCCAGGCCACCGCTGTCGAAGACCACCTTCATCCAGTCGAGCGGTACGCCGGCCGTCGCGGGCGCCACGTACTTGAGCCCCGGATAGTGCTTCCGCAGCTCAGTGACAGTTGCCTGCAGCAACTTGAAGTAGTAGTCCGGCTGGCAGTTCGCCGGACTGTTGCCACGAGCACCAAAAGTCGGGATGTTGAACTCGTTGAACACCTCGACCGCGGCAACGTTCGGGTTCTGCTTCACCAGCTCGACCGCGTACTGCGCGAAACCGGCGCGACCCGCATCCGTGTACGGCGTCGCGCCGCCGTCGTAGAGCGCATTGTTGAAACTCAGCACCGGCAGATCGGTGAGGCCGTTCTTGACCAGTACGTCGTGGTACGTGTTGTACAGAGTGAAGTCGTACGTGCCCTTGGCAGTCTCAGCGCCCCACCATTCCTGGGTGTCGCGGACGGTCGCGATGCCGGCCGCCGCGACCATCGGCGCGAGCACGTTCGGCTCCCAGGGATCGGGACCGAAGCCGAAGTGGGTGTTCACTCCGAGCCCGGGGACGACGCCCGCGATCTTGCTGAGAACGCAGAACGAATCAGTCACCGTACGCCCGGGGAGCTCGAAGGCGACGTCGTAGTACCCGGGACCGACCGGTACGACGACGGTGGTCACGCCGGACGATGCCCGCGCGGACCCCGTCCAGGCCCGGTCACCACCCGGCGCTGTCACGGTGATGGCGATCCGCTCCCCCGGCTTCGCCTGCGGGACCACGAGGCGCGGTACTGCAGGCGTGACGAAGACATTGGAGGCGGCCAAGGCCTGCTGCGGCGTCGCAGCGGCGAGTGAGGCCCCGGACGCGAGTGAGGCCCCGGACGCGAGCGCGGCACCGGCCGGCCCGGCACCGGTCGTCGCCGCTCCGACGGTTGCTGCGCCCACGGTCGCGGCGCCGACGCTGAGGAACGTTCTCCGTTTCATTGCGTTTCTCCGACTCGGTTGGATCTACGGTTCGATCGACGGTTCATCCGGGACACGATCAGCCCGCGATGAGCTGGCGGAAGGTGCCGAAGGCCTGCTTCTGATCGCCCCAACTCCCGTCGGGGTTCACGTTCACCAGGCCGTAGTGCGCCTGGGAGTCGTCCCAAGCGGGTTGATCGAGCAGCTCGTACACGTACACGCCATGCACCTTGTCCGGCGCGGACGCCCGCAGCGTCTGCACCGCGTTCGCGATGTAGTCGGCCTGCTCCGCCTCGGACGCCGACTGGGTCCCGTCGGCGAGGTTCAGCTCGGTGAGCAGGATTTCGCGCTGCTGGAACCGGTTGATCACCTCGAGGACGGCGATCAGGTCGTCCATCCCCCAGTACCAGTCCAGTCCGTTGATCTCGTACGCGAGGCCGTCATTGTTGAGCAACTGGAGGAAGCCGGTGTGCTTCCAGGTGATGTTGACGACGCGCCCGGCCTGCGAGTCGGACGCCCGTACCCCAGCGCCGATCGCCCGCATCCGGTCGCGCACCGGTCCGTACACGGCGGGGTTGTAGTCGTTGATCGAGGAGCCGTCGACACCCGGTCCGTTGATGCAGACGCCGTCCATTTCGTTCTGGAGCTGGTACAGCGGGATCTGGCCCGCGTACCGGGTGACCAGCATCGACACCTGGCTCTGGATCCAGCCGTTGTCGGCGTCGGCGATCGCGTCCGGAACGGTGAGGATCGCCATCAGCGCGATGCCGTTGGCGCGTGCGGCGGAGACCACCGCGTCGTACCAGCTCCAGTCCGTCGACGCCTCGTCCTGGGTCGGGATCATGAAGTCCACGCGGTAGTACCCGACGCCGAGGGAGGCGGCGAGCGCGAGCTGATCCCAGACGCCGGCGGCCGGGTACGAGGTGTCGTCGATCGACGGTGGATGGCCGCAGACGCCCCACGCGGTCAGCGTGGTGGCGGCGGAGGCGGGCAGCGCGGTGAGTGCGGAGATGGGTACGGCGGAGGCGGCGGCCGCTCCCGCGGTGAGCTTGAGGAATGTTCGGCGCTGGATCATGACGTGCTTCCTCTCTCGGGCTCAGGTGCTTTCGGCGAGCTGGAGCAAAGTCGAGGCAGTGGTAAAGCGGTTTCACACCTGCGCCGGAAGCATGTGTTCTGTTCGGGTGTCGCGTCAAGACCTCGGCAGCGGAGATATGCTTTTCCGGTGCCGAGAGAGAAAGCCGCCCGCCTGAGCGACGTCGCCGCCGTCGCGGGCGTTTCGCTGGCCACCGCGTCCAAGGCGCTGAACGGCAACACCCGGATCTCGGCGGCCACCCGGGAGCGGGTCCGGGCCGCCGCCGAGCGGCTCGACTTCCGGCCGGACGCGCTCGCCCGGTCGTTCGCGTCCGGCCGCAGCGGCACCATCGGCGTCCTCACCCATCGCGCGAAGAACACGTTCGCCCGCCCGGTCGCGATGGGGGCGATTGTGCAGCTCGGCGCGCAGAATCAGGCCGCGCTCGTCTACGACGGCGACGTGCAGGAGAGCAAGGCGATGTCCGCCAGCATCCGCGAGCTGCGGGCGCGGCGGATCGACGGCCTGCTCGTCATCGGCGACGGCCACGAACACACGTCGCCGTCACTCACGCATTACTTCGACGTACCCGTCACGTACATCTTCACCGCGTCCCGCGACCCGGGCGACGTGATGTACCTGCCCGACAATCGCGGCGCCGGCCGGATGGCGACGCAGCACCTGATCGACACGGGAAACACCCGGATCGCGCACCTCGGCGGACCCGAGCGCAGCATCGCGGCCGAGCGCCGGCAAGCAGGCATGCTGGACGCCCTCACCGCCGCCGGCCTGGAGCCCGTCGGACCGGTGATCCACAGCGACTGGACCAGGGTGCGCGGCGCGGCGGCGATGGCGGAGCTGTTGCAATCAGGCGCGGAGTTCGACGCCGTGTTCTGCGCGAACGATCACCTCGCCCTCGGCGCAATGGAGACCTGCGCGGCGGCCGGCCTCCGCATCCCCGACGACCTCGCGCTGATCGGCGTCGACAACTGGGAAGGCACGGTCGTCGACCAGGCCGGCTCCCGCCAACTGACCTCGGTCGACCTCGAACTGATGGAACTGGGCCGCCTCGGCGCCACCAGCCTGACCACCACCGACCACACCTCCGGCGAACACCTCACCACCCCAACCCTCGCCCTCGGGCCCTCCACCCACCCAGCCTGACCGGCCGCAATTCAAAAGCCGCGCATTCACAGCATCTTGACCGCTTGAAAGCTGGCCAATAGCCTGTGAAAGCAGTTTCCCAATCTCAGTCCTGGCCGAGGCAGGCGGCGACGGCCAGTTTGTCGACGAAATCGTTCATTTCGTGGCCGGAGTGGCCTTTTACCCATTGGAAGGCGACGTCTCCGCGAATGGTTACCAGGTCGACGAGGGGTTCCCAGAGGTCGCGGTTGGCGACTGGTTTTTTGGCCGAGGTGAGCCAGCCGCGTTCGAGCCAGCCCGCGTGCCAGCGGTCGCGGAAGCAGTTGACGACGTAGGTGGAGTCCGAGACGACCAGGAGCGGGCCGTCGTTCGCGCGGACGGCCTCGAGCGCGGCGCGGATCTCCATGCGCTGGTTCGTCGAGACGGCCTCGTGACCGGAGGCGTACTCGGTCTTCGACAGCGCCCACGCCCAGCCACCGGGGCCCGGGTTGCCGGAGCAGGCGCCGTCGGTGAACACCGAGCGCGCTCCCTCCGGGATGATCATGTCGGGCGGGCGCGGACGACGCGTACGAGGAGCAGGCATAAGACCGAAACCTTACTCCGCGTCGCCGCAAACACCTGGCAGCACCCACGGCGTACGCGGCCGCGGGCGGAGATCACGATCTGGTGACTGCTGTAACGCGGGCACGCGGCACCGCGATTTACCGGACAAGTACCCGCACGGGGCGGTGCTTTCAGGTGTGCCGGGAAGTCTGGTCGGCGATGTGCTGTCACCTGCCCGAGAAGACCTGAGGAGCCGAAGATGTCGAACTTCCGTCGTTCTGTTGCCGTTGCCGGTGCGGCCGTGGTGCTGGTCGTCAGTGGTTGCTCAGGTGGTTCCGGCAAGGAGTCGACCGATGCGGCCGGCGGCGGGGCGGCTCCGAGCAGCTCCTCCCCCACGCCCAGCACGCCTTCCACCTCGTCAACTCCTAGCGTCGTGACGCCGCCGCCCAGCCCTTCGGCCACGGCGCCGAAACTGCCGACGCGTACCGCGGCCGAGTTGACCAAGGCTCTGCTCGCGCTGACCGATCTGCCGGCCGGGTTCGCGATCGACACCGATACCGGTGGCGACGGTTCCGATGTGAAGGTCTCGTCGAAGGACCCGCGGTGCGCGCGGCTGGTGATGCTGACCAACGCCGACACCCTGCCCGGCTCCAAGGCGTCCGCCGGGCGGTCGTACTCCGGGGGTGAGCAGGGGCCGTTCATCGACGAGAGCCTTGATGCGCTCGGTTCGAAGGCCGCGGTTGGTGCCTTCCAGCAGTCGTTCAAGAAGGCGATCACCGGGTGCCGGACGATGTCGCTGGCGATTGCCGGTCAAGGACGGTCGACCATCACCGTACGCGAGGTGTCGGCGCCGAAGGCCGGGACTGATCCGGTCGCGGTGCGGTTCAGCGCCAGCGGCGGGTCGCTCGACGGGCTGGAGATCACCATGTCCACGACCGGCGTCGACGACGTCCTGCTGGCCGTGACCGTCGTCGCCGGTGTCCCGGACGACCTCGAGGGCGCCATGGGGGCCGCCGCCGACAAGGCCAAAGCCACCCTCGGCGCCCGCGCAGGCGCCTGACCGCACTTGGCCGGGAGGGTGAGGATCGGCGCCCGCGCAGGCGCCTGACCGCACTTGGCTGGGAGGGTGAGGATCGGCGCCCGCGCCTGAGCCGCGGCGCGGTCAGGGGCGGATGAGTACCTTCAGGGACTCGCGGTTGTCCATTGCGCGGTAGGCGTCGGCGATGTCGGCCAGCGGAAGTTCCAGGTCGAAGACCCGCCCCGGGTTCACGCTGCCGTCGAGTACGCCCGGTAGCAGCGTCTCGATGTACGCCCGCGCCGGCGCCGGCCCGCCCGTGAGCGTGATGTTCGGCCCGAACAGACTCGGAAACCCGACCGGCGCGTCGTCGTACTGCGGTACGCCGACCCGGCTGATCACACCGCCCGCACGCACCACGCCGACCGCCTGCTCGTACGCCGGCATGTGCCCAACGGCTTCCAGCACCACATGCGTACCGTCACCACCGGTCAGCTCACGGACGCGAGTAATGCCCTCCTCGCCCCGCTCGGCCACAACGTCCGACGCACCGAACTCACGGCCAAGGTCAGTACGGGCAGCGTGCCGCCCCATCAAGACGATCTGCTCCGCACCAAGCTGCCGCGCCGCCAGCACAGCAAGCAGCCCGACCGCCCCGTCCCCGACCACAGTTACCGACGTACGCGGGTTGACGTGCGCCTTGATCGCGGCGTGGTACCCCGTCCCGTACACGTCCGACAGCGTCAGCAGCGACGGGACCAGCGGGCTGTCCTCCGCAACCGGAACCGCGACCAGCGTCCCGTCGGCGAGCGGCACGCGCACCGCCTCGGCCTGCCCACCCCCAACCTCGCCGGAGTTCCAGAACCCGCCGTGGCGGCACGAGGTCTGCAGACCTTCACGGCAGAAGTCGCAGGTACCGTCGGACCATGCGAACGGCGCGATCACGAAGTCGCCCGCCTTCACCGAGCTGACCTCGGCGCCGGTGTCTTCCACGACGCCGACGAACTCATGCCCGATCGAGCTCCCACCGGGCGTCACGGGCATCGAGTGGTACGGGTGCAGATCCGACCCGCAGACACAGGCCCGGACGACCCGGACAATCGCGTCGGTCGGCTCTTTGATGATCGGGTCCGGCACGTCGATCACACGAACGTCACCGGCACCGTACATGTAAGTGGCACGCATCAGAATTCCTCAATATCCGGTCGGGAGGCGCGGTTCGTACACGCCTTCGAGAATGTTGCTTTCAGCATCGGTCAGGGTGACATCCAGCGCGGCAGCGGCATCGGCCAGCTGATGTTCCTTGGTGGCACCAACGATAGGCACAACCACAGTCGGGTTCTTCAGTACCCACGCAAGCGCGACCTCATCCATTCCCGTTCGCCGCGTCGTACTCGGCGTCCGTCACGTGCTCGCCCCAGGTGGTTTCGGGTACGTCCGGGTCGCCGGTGCCGTCCCAGATCGCCAGGTGGGTCATGAAGTCCGTACGCGTCGCGCCGTGCCAGTGCCACTCACCGGGCGGGGTGTGCACGGTGTCACCGGGGCGCATGACGATCACCTCGCCGCCACGCGCCTGCACCAGGCCGACACCTTCGGTGACGTGCAGCGTCTGCCCGTTGGTGTGCATGTGCCAGGCCGTGTGGCCGCCCGGTGTGAAATGCACCGAGTTCACCCGCGCTCGAGACGGCTCGTCACCGCGGTAGATCTCGTCGAACCACACCTCACCGGTGAACCAATCCGCCGGCCCCTTACCCGTCGCCTGCTTCGAAAGCTTCTTCATGAGTTTCAGTCAACGCCTGCATCCGGTCCGGCGGGAGTCCCTGCTGGTCCAGGTAACGCCAGTACCCCCTTCGGCGTACCGGCCCAGTTGCGGTGGCGACAGAGCCTGCGTCGATCAGCCGGCCTGATGGGAGCTTAGAGGAGGCTGAAAACCGGCAGTCTCGCCTGCGTGCGTGGCGGGGTTACAGTGGCAAGACCATGAGTCGCGGTCGCGGAATGCCGACATGATCGTGGCGGGCACCAGCAGCGGTGGCCGCGTGCGATGAGCTTCCTGGACCCTGGGCGTCTGTGGCTGCTGGTGCTTGTCCCGGCGGCCGTCGCCGCGTACCTGGTGATGCGCCGGCGCCGCGCGACGTACGCCGCGCGGTTCACCAACATCGCGCTGATCGACCGGGTCGTACCGCGCCGGCCGCAGTGGCGGCGGCATCTCACGGTCGGGCTCGTACTGCTCGCGGCCGCGTCGTCGGTGGTCGCGTTCGCGCGGCCGAGCAGCGTGGTGAAGGTACCGCGGGAACGCGCCACGATCGTGATGACCATCGACGTGTCGCTGTCGATGATGGCGAACGACATCGAACCGAGCCGGCTCGAGGCCGCGAAGAAGTCGGCGAAGAGCTTCATCAGCCGGCTGCCGAAGAAGTTCAACGTCGCCCTGGTCGCATTCGCCGGTACGGCCACCATCGTCGTACCGCCGACCACCGACCGGGCCGTCGTGATGCGCTCGATCGACGGTCTTCAACTGGCCGAGTCGACCGGTACCGGCGAAGGCATCTTCGCGGCGCTGCAGGCGATCACGCAGGTAGCGCCGGATCCCGACCATCCGACCGAGCCCGCGCCGGCCCGGATCGTACTCGAATCGGACGGCAAACGGACGGTCGGCCGCACGATCCAGGAGGCGGCGGCCGCCGCGAAGGCGAAGAACGTTCCCGTGTACACGATCACCTTCGGCACCGACTCCGGGTACATCGAGATGGACGGGATCCGCCAGCGCGTACCACCGGATCGCGGTGAAATGGAAGAGATCGCCGGCATCACCGGCGGCCACGCTTACACCGCGCAGTCGGCCGGTCAGCTCGACGACGTGTACAAGGACATCGGCTCGTCGGTGGGCTACGACAAGCAGGACAAGGAGATCACGTCCCGCTTCGCCGGCATCGCGATGCTCCTCACCTTCCTGGCCGGCGCCGCGTCGATCGCCACCGCGACCCGTTTCCCCTGAACTCAGTCGGCTTGGTCGTGGGCATCCAGGATCTGCTGGTACGCCGTCGCAAACTGTGAGTCGCCGCGATCCTCCGCCTTCTTGATGGTCGCGAGCAGGATCTCCCGCCCAGCCTCGTGGTTTCCGGTAGCGATCGCCAGATCGGCCTCGGCCGCCCGAAGGTGGATCTCCACGCTCCACGGCAGCGTCTCGAACCAGCTGTGCACTTCGGCAACGAGCTCGGCGGCCTCGTCGGTGCGCTGCCGGCGGACAGCGAGTCGGGCCAGCAGCGCCATGGGCCAGGCCAGGTGGTAGTAGCTCGACACCGAGCGGAAGTTGGCCGCTGCTCGACGGAGCAGTTGTTCGCTGTCGTCGAGTTCGTCGAGCTCCATTTTGATCTCGCCGAGGATGGCCAGGTCGAGACCTTCCATCATGCTGCCGGGCACGCTCAGCTGCAGGATTTGCTCGAACCATTCCTGCGCGGCGGCGTAGTCGTGCAAGTCGGTCGTTGCCGAGGCGATGGTTCGGAGAACGACGGAGCGCATCGACTCCGGACCGTCAGGTTGGTCGATCAGCCGGAGGGCTTCGGTGCTGTGTTCGAGGGCAAGCTCCGGTTCGCCGGCCCAGCGGGCGCCGTGGCTCATCTCCACCAGTGCGCGCACCTGGAGGTACGGCGACTTGGCCTGGATCGCCAGTTCGAGGAGTCGAGTGCCTTCGCTGAGGAGCTCGCGTGGGCTCCGGTGGTACGCGGGCAATAGGGCGATCTCGGTACGCACGTACAGCTCGAACGGTCCTTTGTCTTTCAAGGCGTCGCGGACTGCTTCGAGGAGTTCGATTCGTGGTTCGAGGAGTTCTTGGGTGACGTGGTAGCCGTTGAGGCGCAGGGCGAGTTGGCCGGCGAGCTCTGCTTTGCCGAGGTCGAGCGCGGTGAAAGCCGCTGCGCCGATCAGCTGCCAGGTGCGGCTGAACCAGAGCGTTGGATCGTCGGTGATCTCTTGCTCGGCCGCGGGCAGGATCGGTTGTGCCGGCACTTCGAGGTGAGTCGCGAGGGTCATGCCGTGGTTGAGTTGGGTGTCTGCGAGTGCTGTCAGTCGGTGCACCGCGGTGAGGTAGCGGTCGCGGGGTTTGCTGGGGTCACCAGTGGCGGCGAGGCGGGCGGCCGAGTAGGAGCGGACGAGGTCGTGCAGTTTGTAGTACCGCCCGCTGACGAGTTCGACCAGTCCGAGGTCGACCAGCCGCTCGAAGGCGGCGAGTCCGGTGGTTTCGTCGCAGTCGAGAAGCGGGGCCGCGACCCAGGACGGGAACTCGGTGACCCCCACCAGGGACAACCGCTCGAACAGCGCCTGCCCTTCACCGTCAAGCAACGCAACCGTCCGATCCAGACTGCTCCGGACCGCAAGATCCCCCGCCACCAGCGAATCCAGTTGCAAACCCTGACCGGTATCTGGCCGGCTGCTTACCGGCGGACTATCGCCGCTGCCTGGTTGGCTGGCGAGGAGTGCTGGGAGGGCATCTTCGCCAGACAGCGCGAGCCGGGCGCCGACGATCCGGAGCGCGAGCGGCAGGCCGGCGCAGCCGGTCACCAGCGTGTGCAGGGTCGCGTGGTCGTGCAGTGCGCGACCGACCAACCTGATCAACAGGCCCTGGCTTGTGTTGGCGTCGAGCGGTACGACTTGCCGGTGTATTGCCTGGGTCGCGTCCGGCAGCGCCGGCGTGGTCAAGTTTGGTAGGTGGCGGCGGGAGGTGATGATTGCGGCGGAGTGCGGGCCGGTTGGCAGGAGGTGCGCGACGTCGGGGGCGTGTAGTGCGTCGTCCAGTACGACGAGTACGCGCCGGCTGGCAGTTTGCTCACGGAAGAGCGCGGTGCGTTCTTCCAGTGATGCTGGGATTGCGCGAGGTGCCACGCCCAGCGATCGGAGCATGCGGCCGAGTAGTACTTCAGGTGGTACCGGAGCCCCGTGCACATCCTGCAGCCGTGCGAACAGCTGACCATCAGGGAAGTCCGCACTGACCAGATGACCGATTCTCGTCGCAAGCGCCGACTTACCAACGCCGGCCGCACCCCACAGGCAGTAGACGCGAGCAGTTCCCGTGAGTACGCCCCGAGCCTCTTCCAGCAGATCATCGCGGCCGACGAGCACGGAGATGTCAGCGGGGAGTTCTCTGGGTACGGCATCGCCGCCGCGTGCCGTACCGGGCAATCTCAACGCCGGATCATCGCGCCGGATCGCGAGCTGCAGACGTCGTACCGCAGGCGCCGGATCGAGCCCGAACTCCCCCGCCAACCGATCCGCGAGACCGGAGTACGCCGCGAGCGCATCTCCTTTGCGGCCGGAACGATACAGGGCTGTCATCCACGCGATCACCAGCTGCTCGCGCAACGGCTCGGCCGCGACGCGTTCGGCCAGCTCCTCAGCCAGGGCCTCGTGCAGACCGGCGGCGAGATCCGCATCAACCCGATCCTGCTCGGCCGCGCGACGTTCTTCCTCCACGCCGGCAAGAACTTGCGTACGCACCGCATCCGCGAACAAGTCCGCGAGCGGCTTTCCTCGCCACAGTTCTAGTGCCGTACGCAACTTGGCCGACCGTGCGACCGGGTCGATCGTTCGCCGCGCCTCCGCAACCGAGCGCCGGAAACGGTACAAATCAACCGCTTCCGGCTCGACGACTACGCGATAGCCATCCCGCGTACCGTCGACCCGTACGCCGGTCTTGCGCAACCGCGAGACGTACACCTGCACAGCCCCGGCGGCGTCGGTCGGCGGATTGTCCGGCCAGATCAGGTCGATGAGCTCTGTCGGCGGGACTGTTTCGTTCGCCTTGAGCAGGAGCGCCGCGAGCACCAGCCGCTCCTGCCGCCGCCCGATCCGGACCTCAGCACCACCGGCCCGTACCTCCAGCTGCCCCAGCAGGCGAAACTCCATTCCCGCAGAGTACTGAGCACACCTACGCGAGTCGGGTGAAGGTGGCGCCGGTGGCGGTTAGGTGGGTGGCGGTGTGGGTTAGGTCGATGAGGGATTCGGGGGTGTGGAGGCCGGGGGCGACTGGTGGGCCTTGGAGGCCGATCAGGCGTTCGGTGGTGAGTGCGAGGCCGAGTGCGGTCAGCGGGCGTTGGCCGTGTGGGTGGGTCAGGATGTACGACTGGTGGGCGCGCGCGCCGGATGAGTCGGTGCCCTCCAGGTCGATGCGGACCTCCTGGGGCGGGGTGCTGTTCGGGACGACGGCGAACGCGAAGGTCACGTCCTTGGCACCGGTGGCGAGCGCGACGCTTGGTACGTCGGGAATCGCAATCGCCTGCCCGGTGACGGTGCTCCCGTCGGCACGCTGAACAGCGACGTCGGCTTCCGTGCCGTTGACCCAAGCGAACACGCCATCACGACGAACCAGCCCAGCCGTGGTCGCCGTCGCAAATCGCTCCAGGTCCACCGCCCCCGCGGGTCCGCCAAGGTCATTCGCATCCAGGATCGCCCCGACCCGAACCGCATCCACCCGCGCATCGCCGGTCTGGGTGAAGTCGCGGGCGGCCAGGAGCGTGGCGAGAGTTGCGGTGCCGGCGCACCAGTGGCTGGCGATGGTGATCGCGGAAGTGGTTGGGCGTTGGGCGGCGGCTATGACCTCAGGGCCGATGTCCACCAGGCCGCTGGAGATGCTCAGGTACGGCAGCCCGCGATCCTGCGCGATCCGCAACCCGTTCAGCTGGTTGTCCCAGAGCGTCGCGACGACCGCCGAGTACGCGCCGTGGTCCGGCAAACCGAGATCCGGCCGACTCAGATCGATCGTCGCCACCGTTGCCACGCCGAGTTCGTCAGCGACCTTTCGCAATCGCTCGGGGGTGCGGCCGGCGATCGTCAGCGGCAGGTCCGGATACCACCGGCGCAACAGCGCGGCCGTGTCCGAGCCGGCCTGTCCGGAACCGCCGAGAATCAGGACCGAGGATGTCTGTTCTATGCTCACACCCATCAAGCTACATGATGTAACCTACATTTTGTAACCACGAAGGACGGGACGGCAGATGGCACGACTGAGCAAGCAGGCGCGGCGGGAGCAGTTGCTCGACGTCGCCGCCGAGCTCGTCCGCGGCAAAGGCGCCGACGCGCTCACCCTGGTCACCCTGGCCGAGACAGCGGGCGTCAGCCGACCGATCGTGTACGACCACTTCGGCACCCGCGCCGGCTTGCTCCTCGCGCTCTACCGCGAACTCGACGAACGCCACCGCGCCGCGCTGACCGACGCCCTGCGTACGGCCGAACCCACCATTGACGCGCTCGCCGATGTCATGAGCACCGCGTACTTCGCCTGCGCGATCGACATGCCTGAGTTCACGTCCTTGTCGGCCGCGCTCAAAGGCGATCCGGAACTCGAAGCCATGCAGCACGAACTCCTGGCCGGCTACATCACCTTGATGGCCGACGCGCTCGCGCCGCACTCCTCGCTACCCAAGGACGTTCTACATCTCCGCTGCCGCGGCGTACTCGGAGCCGCCGAAGCTATCGCGACCGAGCTCATCCACGACCGCACGACGGCCGCCGAAGCGACCGCCGCACTGGCCGCGATCATCCGCGACTGAGCGCGTCGACCATCCGCCGGCGAGCCGCGTAGTAGTGATCCGGCTCAAGCACCGGCCGGTCGAAGCGCAGGTCGCGGTCCGGGTCCACGATGTCCAGCGCGGCCTGGGCACCACGCGCGGCGCGTACAGCCTGCAGCGCCCGGTAGTCCCACATCGCCTGCGCGAAGACGCGATGCCGGATCGACGGCCACGGCGTACCGTCCGGACCGGGGTAGACGGCGAACGGGTCGCCCGACGGAAACGCACCACCGGCGGCGGTGTCCCGGAACGGATCGATCCGCCGGGTCGCGTGCCAGGTGTACCAGAAGTTGAATCCCCAATGCAGGAAACCGTCCACCCCGGACGCGAACAGCTGGTGCCCGATCGCCCGGTTGCGTGCCGACGGCATACCGATGAAGCGGTTCGCGACATCGCGGTCCTGGGACACGCAGTAGTACACGAACAGACGCTCCGGCCGCTGTGCCAGGAACGGCTCGACGTGATCGGTCGCGACGATTGGCACCGGGACGGCACCCGACGTGTAGAACGAGTACTCGCTGAGCGCGTCGACGACCGTCCAGCCCTTCAGTAGATCGTCGACAACAGCCTTCGCCGCGAGGTAGGACGCGAGCCCCTTCTCCCCCGACGGCTCGTCCGACACATGGAAGACCACGTGCTCGCGGTCCCACTCCTCGTCGAGCACGGCCTGCAGTGCCGGAAGGAGCGCCTCCAGCAACGTCCGGTACCGGGCGTCGGTTGCGTCGACGTCCCACCCGAACACCCGCTGCGGCTCCGAACCGTCCCGGCTGACCACGATGCCCGGTGTCTTCTCGGCACCCCATTGGGTGAACAGATGCGCGACCTCGACCCCGACGATCCCGTTCCGCCGGCACAGTTCGAGCCAGCGCCGCAGCCGCTCGAAGCCGAACTCGTACCCGTCACTCGTCTCGGCGATGTCGATCAGCTGGACGACGGTGCGGTACGTATCGAGCGCGGTGTCGAGCGGCGGCGTCCACACCGGCGCGAGCAACGAGGTCGCACCCATCTCGGCCGCCGACGCCATGAACCGGTCGACGAGGCCCCAGTGCTCCTCGCTGAACACCTCGACGCCGTAGTGATCCGCAAGCGCGTCGAGGTGCATCCAGTGGCTGGACACGATGCCGAGCGGCGGCAGTTCGACGCCGGTGAGCTCGACCGTGACCGACTCTCGATGCAGCTCGGAGCCGTCCGGCCCGGTCACGACAACAGTGAGTTCGTGTACGCCGGCCCGCGCCGCGTCGGTCGTACGGACATCGAACCAAGCCGAGCCCCAGCTGCCGAAGAGCACCGGCAGTTCACCGTTCGGGACGGGCCGGAGCACGTCCGGGTACAAGCCGGGCTGGTCGAATTCGTAGCCGTCGTCGTGCCCTGGGCGGGCGAGGAAGGTACATGGCACCAGGTCGACACACGAGATCGTGACCAGGTCGGCCGCGGCGCCTTCGACCCGCACGTGCAGTGGACTCGGCTCACGGTATTCATGGTCCATCGGTGGCCGGTACGCGAGCTGGAAGGACGCGTTCTCGCCGAGGAACGCCTGGAATCGGGTCTCGGCCGACACTGCCCGTGGCTCCCGTGATGGGTGCACCTTGGCGAGCGCGTCGCAGCGGACAAACGTCCAGTTCGCGGTCATCGACTGACCACTCCTTCCGCTCACTTGCGTGATTGTGGAGTCAATCATGCCGATCCGCGCAGCACTGCGCAACGGCGATCTCAGCACCGGGTCCAGGTCAGTTGCGGAAACAGCGATCGGCTGGATAGGTTGCCGTTCGGTTGTTGCGATCGAGTCGCATCTGAGGCAGCACCGTGGTTCGGCGGTGCTGCACACCTATCGGTGGAGGAACGCAGTGGTGCGTGGGGCACGCAGGGTCGGTACGACGGTCCTGCCGGTGACATTCGCGGTGACGCTCGGCCTAGCGCTGGCGGCCTGTACCGCCGGGGTGGATGCCGGTTCGAACGGCGCGGGCGGCGCGGTGGGGTCGTCGTCCGCTCCGAAGGAGTTGCGGCTGGCGATCGGCGGCGAGTCCGAGGACGGGTACGACCCGACACTCGGCTGGGGCCGGTACGGCTCCCCGCTCTTCCAGTCGACGCTCCTGAAACGGGACGCCGACCTGAAGATTGTCAACGATCTTGCCACCAAGCACACCGTCAGTCCGGACGGCCTGGTCTGGACGGTCGACCTCCGCACCGACGCGAAGTTCTCCGACGGTACGCCGGTGACGGCGGCCGATGTCGCGTACACCTTCAGCACTGCGAGCAAGAGCGGCGGCCTGACCGATGTGACCGGGCTGTCACAGGCCGTTGCTGTTGACAACGACACCGTCGAGCTCCGGTTGAAGCGGCCGCAGAGTACGTTCGTGAACCGGCTGATCTCACTGGGAATCGTACCGAAACATGCCCATGGCAAGGAGTACGCGCGGAAGCCGATCGGGTCGGGCCCGTTCAAGCTGGTGCAGTGGGACGAAGGCCAGCAGTTGATTGTCCAGCGCAACGATTCCTACTACGGTACGAAGCCCAAGTTCGAGCGGATCGTGTTCACGTTCACCGGCGAGGACGCTTCGCTCGCCGCGGCGAAGGCCGGGCAGGTGTCGATGGCGGCCGTACCGTCGAGTCTGGCGAAGACCTCGGTGCCGTCGATGCGGCTGGTCCCGGTGAAATCGGTCGACAATCGCGGGCTGGTGTTCCCGTACCAGGCCGACACCGGCAAGAAGACTGCGACCGGGCTGCCGATCGGCAACAACGTCACCTCGGACAAGGCGATCCGGCAAGCGATCAACCAGGTGGTCGACCGGCAGGCGCTCGTCGACGGCGTGCTGGAGGGGTACGGGTCGCCGGCCACCGGTCCGGTCGACGGGATGCCGTGGTTCGAGCCGGCGTCGGCGATCCAGGGGAACGATCCGGGCAAAGCGAAGGAGCTCCTGGAGTCGGCGGGCTGGAAGGACACCAACGGTGTCCGTGAGCGCAATGGGGTCAAGGCGGCGTTCAACCTGCTGTACCCGGCCGGCGACACGACCCGGCAGGGCCTCGCGCTGGCCGTCGCCGACATGGTGAAACCGATCGGCATCCAGATCACCACCAAGGGCGTGAGCTGGGACGTGATCGACAAGCGCCTGCACGCCGACGCGGTCCTGTTCGGCTGGGGCAGCCCGGATCCGACCGAGCTGTACAACCTGTACTCGTCCGGATCGGCCGGGGTCGGGTACTGGAACCCCGGGTACTACGCCAACCCAGTTGTCCAGAAGAACCTCGACGCCGCGATGGGCGCGACCGATCAGGACGAGGCGACCAAGTACTGGAAGGCGGCGCAACGTGATGCCGACGGCAACGGTTTCGGGCCGTCCGGCGACGCGGCGTGGGCGTGGCTGGTCAACCTGCAGCACACCTACTACGTGAGCGACTGCCTCGACATCGGCAAACCGCAGATCGAGCCGCACGGCCACGGCTGGCCGATCACCGCCGGCATCACCGGTTGGCGCTGGACCTGTTGAGCACAACCGCGCCGCGCGCCGCCGGATCACCGCGACCAGAGCAGCCCGGAGGCCCTTCGTCATCTCCGCTCGCGGACCCTCCGGTCAGGTCGCGTCCCTCCCGCTGGGTCGGCGCGATCGCCACCCGGCTGCTCCGTCTGCTTCTCCTCCTCACCGCCGTCGCGGGTGCGTCGTTCGCGCTGATGACCGCCTCACCGGTCGACCCGGTCAGCGCGTACGTCGGCGCGGACATCGCCTCGATCGGGCCGGAGCAGCGGGCGCAGATCGCCGAACGTTGGGGACTCGACGATCCGCCGCTGCAACGGTTCGGCACCTGGCTGTCGCACATTGCCCGCGGCGATCTCGGCCAGTCGCACGCCTTCAACCAGCCGGTCGCCGATGTGATCGCGAACAAGTTCCTGACCAGCCTGGCGTTGATGGCCGTCGCCTGGTGCTTCTCCGGAATCATTGGCTTCACCCTCGGTATCGTCGCGGGCGTTCGCCGCGGGCGGTGGGCCGATCGCATCATCACCTGGTGGGCGTACACGCTGTCGTCCGCGCCGACGTTCTGGGTCGGTCTCCTGCTGCTGTACGTGTTCTCGGTGTCGCTCCAGTGGACGCCGATCTGCTGCGCCGTACCGGTCGGCGCCGTCGCGGGCGAGGTCGGATTACTGGACCGGCTGCACCATTTGTTGCTTCCAGCACTTACTTTGAGTTTGGTCGGGATCGCACCGGTGGTTCTGCATACGCGCCAGGCGGTTGCGGTCGCGATGGCGAGTGACTACGTCGCGTTCGCTCGTGCGCAAGGTGAGCGTACGTTCGGGCTAGTGGTGCATCGGGTGCTGCGGAACGCTGCCGGTCCTGCATTGCTGCTGCAGTTCACTTCGCTCGGTGAGCTGTTCGGCGGATCGGTGCTCGCGGAGCAGGTCTTCTCGTACCCGGGGCTCGGTGCGGCGACAACCACCGCCGCGCTTGGGCAGGACGTGCCGCTGCTGTTGGCGATCGCGCTCTTCACCACGGTCTTCGTGTACACGGGCAATCAGCTCGGCGATCTTTTACACAGCTGGATTGATCCACGGACGCGACGACTTGAGGCGGCCCGATGAGCGCGGTCGCAGCGGTTCGCCGGCTGGGCGATCGGCGGCGGCGTACGGTTACGTTCACTGCAGTGTCGCTGGCGGTCGTGCTCGCGGTGGTCATCGCCGGGACGTTGTCGGTCGACGCGGCGAGTACGACGCACTTGGCGGATCGCAATTTGAGTCCGTCCTGGCAGCACCCGTTCGGTACCGATCGGCTCGGACGCGACATGCTCGCGCGGGCGCTGTCCGGGCTGCGGCTCAGTCTGGTGGTGGGCGTCAGCGCGGCGGTCATCTCCGGTACGTTCGCCGTGCTGATGGCTTGCGCAGCGGCGGTCGGCGGGCGTCTCGTCGATCGGGTCGTCGGTTGGCTGGTCGATCTCTTCCTCGCACTCCCCCATCTGGTGCTGCTGATCCTGCTCGCGTTCGCGCTCGGTGGGGGTACGCGGGCGGTGATCATCGCGGTCGCGGTCACGCACTGGCCGTCGCTGACCCGCGTACTGCGCGGGCATGCCCGCCAGGTGATGTCCTCCGACTACGTCGCCGTCTCGGGTCGCCTGGGTCGCGGGCGGTGGTGGATCGCGCGGCGGCACGTCGTACCGCAGCTCCTCGGGCACTTCCTGGTCGGCACCGTGCTGCTGTTCCCGCACGCGATCCTGCACGAGGCCGCGTTGTCCTTCCTCGGCCTGGGTGTCGATCCCGCCGAGCCGTCCATCGGCGTACTCCTGGCCGAATCCATGCGCTTCCTGTCCGCCGGCGCCTGGTGGCTGGCTGTCCTCCCCGGCCTCTGCCTGCTGATCACCGTGAAGCTGGTCGACTCGATCGCCGAAAACACCCGAGCGCTACTGGACCCAAGGAGCCATCACCTGTGAATCCAGATCGCCGGACCGGTCGGCGCGACGAGTCACCGCCGGTGGGTCCGCTGCTCAGCATCACCGGGTTGCGCGTGACGTTCACGCAGTACACGCGGGGATTGCGCCGCCGGGAGATCGTCGCGCTGGCGGGGATGGATCTGACCGCCGAACGCGGTCAGGTCGTGGCGCTGGTCGGCGCATCGGGTGCCGGCAAGACCCTGCTCGCGCACGCCGTACTCGGCATGCTCCCGCCGAACGCCACCGAGACGGGCACCATCGCCTACGACGGCACCGTGCTCGACACCCCCGCCCGCCGGCAACTGGCGGGTACTGACATCGCGCTGCTCCCCCAGTCGATCGACTACCTCGATCCACTCGCAACGATCGGCCGTCAGGTACGCCGCTCCGCTCGCTTGGCTGGCCGGCCGTCGAGTGACGCGGCCGAGGCGCTGGAAGCTCGGGGTCTCGGGCGGGAGGTACTCGGGCGCTATCCGCACGAACTGTCCGGCGGCATGATCCGCCGCGTCCTGGTCACGATGGCAACGATGGGCGATCCGGAACTCATCCTCGCCGACGAACCGACCCCAGGCCTCCCCGCCGCGGACGTCGCCGCCGTACTCCAGGACTTCCGGTCCTTCGCCGATGCAGGCCGAGCCGTCGTACTCATCACCCACGAACTCCGCGCCGCACTCGCCGTCGCCGACACCGTGGTGATCTGCCACGACGGCCGCACAGTCGAGACCGCCGATCCGCGGAGTTTCGCGGAGGATCGGCTGACGCATCCGTACGCCCGGTTGCTCTGGAATGCGCTCCCCGCCAACGGCCTGATCGTCCCGGAGGCCCAGCCGTGCTGATCGCCAAGGACCTGTGGTTCCGCTACCACGACGAGTGGATCATCCAAGGAGCGTCGCTGTCGGTGGACCCCGGCGAGGTTGTCGGCCTACTCGGCCCCAGCGGCTGCGGCAAAAGCACAATCGCCCGCCTACTAGCCGGCCTCCTCACCCCAACCCACGGCGAAATCACCCTTCCACCAAGCCAACGCGGTCCGTACCCGGTGCAGCTGGTCCTACAGCATCCCGAGCGCGCAATGAACCCGCACTGGAAGATCCGCGACGTACTAGCCGAGTCCGGCGCCGACGCGACCGCCGTCGACGAGGTAGACCCCAACCTCGTCAACCCCAGCTGGCTGGACCGCTTCCCCCACGAAATCAGCGGCGGCGAACTCCAGCGCGTCAACCTGGCCCGCGCCCTCCTGACCAACCCCGCCTACCTGATCGCCGACGAAATCACCGCGAGCGTAGACCCCCTGACCCAAGCCCAAATCTGGCACCACCTCCTGAACCAGTCCCGCACCAACCAGTTCGGCGTCCTCGCCATCTCCCACGACCCCGACCTCCTAACCGCCATCACCGACCGCACCATCGAGTTGGGTGTACCGAAGAACAGGTAGTAGTCGGGCCGAGGTAGTACACCTGAGCGTGATTCCGCGGATGCGTACGCCGTATCACCGGTGTACTACCTGTCCTTCGGTACGCGATCCGGTAGTGGAGCTACGGCTATGTGGGGGCGGCCGTGGAGGGGGTGGGGGCCTATGTGGGCTTGGACTTCGAAGACGGATTTGATCAGGTCGACCGTGAGGACCTCCAGGGGTGGGCCTTCAGCGACGAGGCGGCCGGACTGGAGGACGGCGACGCGGTCGGCGTGGGCTGCGGCGTGGTCCAGGTCGTGGAGGGCGGCGACTGTGGTTACGCCTAGGCCTCGTACCAAGTGCAAGAGTTCGAGTTGGGCGCGTACGTCGAGGTGGTTGGTGGGCTCGTCCAGCACGATGAGTGGTGCTTGCTGGGCCAGTGCCCGCGCGACGAGTACGCGCTGACGTTCGCCGCCGGAGAGCGTGGAGAACAATCGCTTGCCGGCTCCGGTCAGATTCACCTTCGCCAGTGACTGCGTGATGATGTCGCGGTCGGCGCGGGTTTCGCGGTCGAGCAGGCTTTTGTGGGGCGTACGGCCCATCGCGACCATCTCGTCAACGGTGAAATCAGTCGCCATCGTCTGATGCTGCGTGACAACGGCCCGCCGTCGAGCGATCGCCTTCGCGGGCGTACGCCACACATCGTCATCGCCGAGCAGCACTGTCCCGGTCGTCGGCCGCAACGCGCGATAGATCGCCCGCAACAACGTGGACTTCCCGGCACCGTTCGGCCCGATGATCGCCACGAACTCCCCCGGCTGCACGGTCAGATCGACCCCAGCCAAGATCGGCAGCCCATCCAGCACCAACCCGACGTCCCGTACGACCAGCTTCATGCCGTACCTCGCCGCAGCAGCCACAGAAAGAACGGCGCCCCGAGCGCGGCCGTGAACACCGTGATCGGATACTCGTTGGGCCGGTCAACAGTCCGGGTCGCCAGATCGACCAGTACGAGGAACACCGCACCGCCCAACGTTGCGACCGGCAACAATTTGCGATGATCCGCGCCAACCACCAACCGCGCCGCATGCGGAACCATCAGCCCGACAAACCCCACTCCCCCGGCGACCGCCACAGCCGTTGCGGTCAGCAACGAAGACACGAACAACAGCACGATCCGCAACCGGTGCACATCAACCCCAAGTGCAGCCGCATCGTCGTCACCAACCGCCAACGCGTTCAACCCGCGCCCCTGCAACATGAGGTACGCCGCCGCAACCACCATCACCACCACCGGCAACCTGAGATCGGCCCAATCGGCGCCCGCCACACTGCCCATCAACCAGAACAAGATCCCGCGTACCTGGGTCGGCTCCGCCCGCAACTGCACCAGACTCGTACCGGCCATCGCCAGATAGCTCATTGCGACACCGGCAAGAATCAACCGCGTGTCAGCCAGCCGTCCCGACCGTTGCGCGAGCACAAACACCGCCAGCAGCGAAACACTCGCACCGATGAACGCCCCGGCCGACGTGCTCAGCCCCGCCAACCCCGCACCCATCACCAAGACCGCGCCCAACGACGCCCCCGACGAAATCCCGAGCACATAAGGATCGGCCAGCGGGTTCCGGATCAGCGCCTGCAACGCGACCCCGGCAACGCTCAGCGCGGCACCGACGATCGCCGCGAGCAGCACCCGCGGTACGCGGATCGACCAAATGATCTGCTCAATGAGCGGCTCCGGCAGCGTACCGCGCCCGCTCACGTGGTACCAGATCACCGACCACACCTGATCAACCGGCAGCGTCACCGTACCGATCGAGATCGAGGCGGTGACAACCACGATCAGCAGTACGACCAGCCCGACCGGGCGTACGACGGTCATCTGCTGAACTTGTCCGGATGCGCCGCCTTCGCGATCTTCTCGACCGCGTACGCGTTCAGCGGACCGAGATACGCGCCATCGGCAACTGTCGTGACGGTGCCGGTCTTCGCCGCGTTCCACTGCGGGAACTGTTTCAGCAGCTTCGCGGCCTCCTCCAATGGTTTCTCCTGGGGCGTGAACGCGCCGACCACCAGTACGTCGACGTCCGCCGCGGCGAGCTGCTCGGCGTTGATCGTCCGGGTCGCGTCCGACGACTGTCCGGCGAACGCGTTCACCCCACCGGCCGCCTTGATCACGTCGTCGTAGATGCCACCGGTCATCACCGCGGGCAAGCTGTTCTCGTTCATCATCGACATTCCCGGGTACATGATCACGACCTTCTTCGGGGCACTGCCCTGGACCTTCGTACGCACGGCCTCGATCCGGGAGCGCAGCGCTGCCACCGTGTCGGCGGCCTTCTGCTGTACGTCGAAGATCTGGCCGAGCAGCGTCATGAACGCGAAGGACGATTCGATGCCTTGCGCGTCGTACGCCGCCTTCTCACCGGCTGTTGCCTGTGGGTTGCCGAAGGCGCAGTTCACCGGGTTGACGATCGTGGCCGCGCCGGCCGCGGCGAGCTGCTCCCGGGTGGCGAAGCCGCTGGACGCCTGGAAACCGCCCGACCAGGTCGACACGACAAGGTCTGGTTTCAGCGCGAGCACCTGCTCGGCAGGGACGTCGAAGTTCTTGTTCATCGACAGACCGTTCTTCGGCAGCGCGGCCACCTTGGCGACCATCGTCGGGTCATCCGAGACGCCGTACGACTGCCCGTTGGCGAGCACGTGCTTTTGCAGGCCAAGCAGGACAAAGCTCTCCGCCTCACCGACCGAGGTGCCGTTCAGGATCACCACCCGGGACGGTGGCTTGGTGAAGGTCTGCTTCAACCCGCAGTTGTCGATCGTCAACGGATAGGTCGTCTTCTCCGGTTTCGTCGTGGCCGCCACTTCGGAGGTCGGGGCGGCAGTTGGACCGGAACACCCGGCGATGGTGAGGACGAGCAGCAAAGCCACGATGCGTTTCACGACATGGGGTCCTTAGCGAGCGACGTTGAACCAGGTCCGCAGCGTCGGGAGCCGGCGGAGCAGGAGTTGATCGAGGATGAGGGCCGCGAGCAGGGTGATCCCGAACAGCGGCAGGAAGAGCGCCAGCGCGACGACCAGTACTGCGAGCGCCGGCGTCGCGCGAAGCGGCAGCCGGCCGCGCGGCGCACCGAGCGCCTTGCCCTTCGGTCGGCGGCGCCACCACATCAACGGTCCGCTGACGCACATGAAGACGACGCCCAGGCAGAAGACAGTGGTGAGCCAGAAGTTGACCGTACCCAGCCGGCGGCCTTCGTGCAGTGCGATGCCCTGCGCAACGACCTTCGCCAGCGCCGGGTAGTCGCTGTACCCGTACGTCGAGACGACGCGACCGCCGTACTGATCGACGTGCAGCGTACGTTCCTTGCCGGGGTCCTCGAAGGCGTAACCGATCGCCGAGTAGACACCCTCGTCGTCGGCCGGCAGGGCGATCGTCATCGGGCGGCGGAGTCCGTTCCGTACGCCGACCTCGACAGCGGTGTCGACCGTCGCGATCGATTTGGCCCGGTCCGCCGGGTTCGAGCGCGGCACCTGGCTCTTGCCCAGGCCCCACGGCACGGTGTGGCTGTGCGGGAGCGACTCGTCGAGGGTCGAGGACGGGTTCGAGAGCGCACCGGGATCCTGACTCCAGAACGACGTCCCCTGCTGGGTCGCCAGTTCCTGCGTTTTCGCGCCCCAGAACCCGGTCCACGGCAGCCCTGACACGATCAAGAACAGCAGGCCAGCGCCGAGTACGGCGCCGGTCCGGCCGTGCCGCGATCGGAGCACCGCCCCGGCCGCCCCCGCCGCGCGCCGACGCGCTCGCGCCACCCGGCCACGGAAGAACAGGTAGTAGCCGGTCAGCGCCATCACGATCGCCCAGCAGGCCGCGATCTCGATCACGTAGTCGCCCCACCGCCCAGCCATCAGCTCGCCGTGCAGCAGGATCGCGGCTCCCGACAGCGTTGTGTCCGGGTCGAGCGATCCGAGCACCTTGCCTTCGTACGGGTCGACGAACACGTCCCGCGAACCCGCGGGCGTCGAGACCGAGAAGACCGTCGAGCGATCCGGCCCGGACGGCTCGGTCATCGAGACGACGGTCGCGTCCGGAAGTGCGTTGCGGACAGCACCGAGCTGCGCTTCGTACGGTTGCGCGACCAGGCCGGTGGGCTGCTCGACCTTCATCAGGTCGGCGTGCAGCACCGGTTCCAGCTGGAATCGGAACAGGTAGATCAGACCGGTGACCGCGAGGATCAGCACCACCGGGATCACCAGGAAGCTCGCGTAGAAGTGCCATCGCCAGAACGCACGGAACAATCCAGCCGCGGGCGCCGCCCGTTGCACTTCGCTCACAACCACTCCTTATCCGACTCTTGTGACTGATGTGTGGCTTAGGTGGAACAGCTACTAAGTGCTGTCCGGCATGTAGGTGCACGAGGAATGTTGGTGGAGCCTTTTGCTGGAATAGCGCCAGAAAAGCTCCTGCCCGGTCCGGAAAAGGCTCCCGCGACGCTGCAGTGTCGTGTGGTGGGCGGGTGGCTGGGGTTTTGGGGCTGTGGTCGGCGGGTGGACAGGACGTGTGGGTGGGGTGGGTAGTGCACTTGAGCGTGAAGGGGCCGGGGTGTACGGCGTCTCGGAGGTGCACTACCTGTCGAACTGCCGATTGTCCGCTGCGAGCACGGCCGAGCACGGTCGCGGTTGCAGGGTCGGTGGGTTCTCTCCAAACTCACCGCCGGCGGCCGCAGGCCACCCTTCCCGCCCGAAGCTGACCCACACACCAAGCACAAGACCTCCTTATCCACACTGTCCGGACAAGAAGTCGGTTCGCGGCCGCGATCAGTTCCACCCGCCGGCTGTGGCGCGCGCCACACCCGCTGCCGGGGGTGCTGACACGCCGGTCGTGGCGGGCGTATGACATCGCCGGCCCTGGCGGGCGTGGTCACAACCGACGGTCCTGGCGGGCGTGGTCACAACCGCCGGCCCTGGCGGGCGTGGTGACACCGCCGGTCGTGGCGGGCGTGGTGACGTCGCCGGTCGTGGGTGACACCGCCGGCGCGGGCGGGGCGGCATGCTGTGCGCGGTCGGGTGACGACCGGGTACCTGCGATCATGGTGCGGTCATGGGGCACAGCTGGGGATTCCGGGGCGCGCGGGCGGTTACGTTCGCGGGGACTTCGGTGCTGCTCGCGATGCTCGGTCACGTCCTGATGTCCGGTACCGCGGTGCCGTGGTGGGCGACGGTCATGTCGTTCGCCTGGATCGCCACCGCCGCCTGGATCGTCGCCGACCGCGAACGCAGCATCCCGTTCGTCGTCACCAGCACCCTGATCTCCCAAGCCGCCCTGCACACGGTCTTCACCCTCGCCCAGTCCATCACCCCGACCGCACACCCGATGCCAGGCATACACGGCAGCATGTCCGCGACCGCAGGCACGCTCGGGATGGGCAGCATGCCCGGGATGGGCAGCATGCCCGGGATGGACAGCATGCCCGGGATGGACAGCATGCCCGGGATGGACAGCATGTCCGGCATGTCCGGCATGTCCGGCATGTCCGGCATGTCCGGCATGTCCGGC
>NZ_BAAAPH010000015.1:175565-215529 GCF_039531045.1 Kribbella hippodromi
TCCGGCATGTCCGGCATGTCCGGCATGTCCGGCATGTCCGGCATGTCCGGCATGTCCGGGATGTCCGGGATGTCCGGGACATCCGGGGGCGCGGCGCTTGGGCACCACATGGCCGGTGCCGCGTCGGTCGGGATGTTCGCGGTTCACGTGCTCGCGGCGCTTGTCTGTGGGGTTTGGCTCGCGTACGGCGAGCGTGCCGCGTTCAGCATCCTCCGGTCGCTGGCCACCCGGCTCCTGTCGCCACTGCGGCTACTCGCCGGCCGGCACCTGACCGAGCACCGACCGAGCATCCGGCCGGCCAGCTCCCCCAGCACGTTCCGGGACGTCCTGCTCGTCCACGCCATCACCTCCAGAGGTCCGCCAAGAGCACTCGCTGTCACCTGACAGCCGGCACAAACCCGGGCGCACAACGCGACAACCCGCCCGGGTCCAGGCGTGCCATCCGGCACCGCCTCTCCGCTCACCGGCACCTCGCGCCGAACGCCGAAACGTCGAAACGTCGAACGTCGAACCGTCGAACGCTGAAACGTCGACCGCGGCACCGGCCAACCAGCCTGCCGCGCGTTCCCGCGGTCTGCCGGACCTTGGACTTCCGAAGGACCTATGTCATGGCTTCTGCCTTCCTAGACCCAACCGAACTCGCGCTCGCCGCCCGCGCAGGGGACCTCACCGCCCTCGACGACTTCGTTCGTACGCTGCAGCGCGACGTCCGCCGCTACGTCACCGCCCTCAGCGCCGACCCGAACTCGGCCGACGACCTCACCCAGGAAACCTTCCTCCGTGCCTTGAAGAGCCTGCACCGGTTCGAGGGGCGCTCGTCGGCGCGTACGTGGCTGTTGTCGATCGCCCGCCGTACGGTCGCCGACGACCTGCGCCACCGGGCCTGCCGCCCGCGGATCTCCGACCGCGACTGGCAACGCGCCGCCGAACAATCCCAGCCGACCCATCTCCCCGGCTTCGAGGAGCGCATCGCACTGGCCGACGTACTCAATCAACTCCCCGCCAGCCGGCGCGAGGTCTTCGTACTGACGCAGCTCGCGGGCGTCCCGTACGCCCAAGCCGCAACCCACCTCGGCTACCCGGTCGGCACCGTCCGTTCCCGAGTCTCCCGAGCCCGAACCGACCTCGCCGACCTCCTGGCAGCCTGATCCACTGCCGGCCTGACCCGCTGCCGGCCTGACCCCGCCGGCAGCTTGACCCCGCCGGCACCCCGAAGCGGCCGCCTCCCGAGAATTCCGGGAGGCGGCCGCGGCGGTCAGTTCGCTGATTCACTGGGCGACCGGCGCCTCCGTCGGGATTGGGGCCGGCTTCGGGGTGCGGAGCCAGACGAGGGTGGCGATCGCGCCGGCCGCAGCGATGACCGCGGCGCCGATCAGGGCGGCCGAGTAGCCGTTGGTCAGCGCCGGCAGGTTGCCGAGCTGGTTGGCACCGTTGCTGGAGGCAACGGCTGTGATGGCGGCCAGGCCGAGCGCCGAGCCGATCTGGTAGCTGGTGTTGACGATGCCCGAGGCCAGGCCGCCCTCTTCCGGACGGGCCGACGACAGCGCCAGTCCGAGGCTGGGGATGAAGGCAAGCGACATACCCGCGGCGGCGACCAGCGAAGCCGGCAGGACGTCGACCCAGAACGAGCCGTCGGATCGCAGGAAGGACAGCAGGATCAGGCCGGCGGTCAGCACCGTCATACCGGTCACCAGGGTCCGCTTCGGGCCGATCGCGTTCATCAGCCGCGGCGCGACCACGATCATGCCGAGCATGATGAACGTCGTCATCGGCAGCAGCGCCGAACCACTCGGGAACGCGCTCAGCCCGAGCACCTGCTGCAGGTACAGGTTCAGGAAGAACCACATCGGCACCCAAGCCGCACCGAGCAGCAACTGAGCCACATTCGCCGCGGCCAGGTTCGGGTTGGTGAAGATGCCGAGCCGCATCAAGGGCGTACGCCGACGTGCTTGCAGCGCGATGAACAACCCCAGCAGCACCACCGCCGCCAATCCGGCCAGCAAGGTCTGCGCGGACGACCAGCCGACTTCAGGCGCCCGAACGATCGCGTAAACACCGACACCGAGTCCGGCAGTCACCAGCAGCGCGCCGAGTACGTCGACCGAGCCCTTGGTCGCGGTTCCCCGCGGCATCAGGTACGGCGTCGCGGCCAGCGCGAGTAGTGCGATCGGCACGTTCAGGAAGAACACCCACGGCCAGGACAGGTACTCGGTGATCACGCCGCCGAGGAACACGCCCGCGGTGCCGCCCGCCGGGGCCGCGGCGCCGTACAGGGCGATCGCCTTGGTCAGTTCCTTCGGGTTCGCACCGAACAGCATCATCAGCAGCGTGAGCGCGGCCGGCGCGATGAGTGCGGCGCCGATGCCCTGGATCGCGCGCCCGGTCAGCTCGGCGCCGACCCCTCCGGCCAGCCCGGCGACGACCGAGCCGCCCAGCAGGACCGCCCACCCGGCCGCGAAGATCCGGCGCGCACCGATCAGGTCGGACAGCTTGCCGCCGAGCAGCAGCAGCCCGCCGAACGCGACCACGTACGCGTTGAACACCCAGGACAGGTTGCCGGGCGAAAAGCCCAGGTCAGCCTGCATTTTCGGGAGTGCCACCCCGATGATCGAGGTGTCCATGATGACCATGAACTGCGCCGCGGCGATGACCGCGAGCGCCCACCACCGCCGGCTCACCGGCGGTGCGGAAATCGTACTCATATTTACCCCTTACCCGTACAGGGTATCGACGCAGGCCGCGCGATCCCTGGGAGTTGATCCGTGGAAACGATCGATACCCTAGGGGGGTATCTGGGAAAACGCAAGAGCGATCTGAGCGAGACTGGGAAGTGGAGGGAGTGTGCTCGTGACCGAGACAGCGACGCGGACCCGGACGCCGTGGTACCGGCGGGTGTGGACGGCCGTGTCCCTGCTCATCCTGATCGCGGTCGTCGAGTACATCGTGCTGCCCAAACTCGCGCTCGCCCGCGAGTCGCTCCACCGCGTGGAGCAGCTCAACCTGAGCTGGGTCGTGACCGCGGTCCTGCTCGAGGCGGCCAGCCTGGTCTGCTACTCGCTCTTCACCCGGGCGCTGGTCGCACACCAGCACGTCAACTTCTTCTGGATCCTGCGCTCGGACCTCACCGGGTACGGCGTGAGCCACGTAGTACCCGGAGGCGCGGCCACCGCGACCGCACTGCGCTTTCGCCTGCTGGTGTCCGGCGGAGCCCGGCCGACCGATGTGACGGCGACGGTCACCGCGGAGGCGATCGCGTCACCGCTCGCGCTGGTGCTTGTCGCCTGGCTGACGTCCATTCCCGCAGTGGCACTACGGGAGGCGACACCGGCGTACCTCACCATGTTCCTGATCGGACTGATTGCGCTGGTCGGGGGCCTGCTGGCCGTACGGCAGCGATCAAGGATCGAGCGGCTGTCCGCGCGCGTACTGCAGGCGACGCTCGACCGGCTCCCGGACCGCATCCGTCCGTGGATCTCATCGGTCACCCACCGCCTGCGCGACCTGCTCGCCGACCGGGAGGTCCGCAAGGCGTTCCTGATCTGGGCCACGCTGAACTGGCTGCTCGACGCGGCCGTGCTCTGGACCTTCCTGGCCGCGTACGGCTACGTGATGCATCCCGTACCGCTCCTGCTCGCGTACTGCGCCGCCAACCTGGCCGCCGTCATCCCGCTGACGCCCGGCGGAATCGGCGTGGTCGAGGGCATCGCCGTCTCCACGCTCATCGGGTACGACGTACCGGCGCAAACCGCACTGCTCGCGGTACTGTCGTGGCGCCTGATCCAGTTCTGGGCGCCGGTCCCGATCGCGGGACTGACCTACCTCAGCCTCCGCGCACAGGGCGCCCGGCCCAAGAACTGATCAGCCGCCGTACCCGCGCTTCAGCAGGAAACGAGCGCCCGCGGTGTACCCCTTCGGTGTCAGCAGCGTGAAGCCGAAGACGTCGGCCAGCGTGTTCGTGGTGTTGAACGCGACCGCGACCGCGAGGGCATCCCTGAGTTGGGCAGCGGTCGCGCCCGCCGAAAGGGCAGCCTGCATGTCCGCGGCGGTGACCTTGCCGGTACGCACAAGGATGCCGAGCACCCGAAGGGTGGCGCGGAGCGGTTCTTCCAGCGGCGCCGACTCGAGGTCCGCGAGCGTGGCAGTCACCCGCGGCGCGTCGTCGTACGCCTGGGTCGCGGTGGCGGTGTGGGCGCCGATACAAAAGGCACAGTCGTTCACCTTCGAGACGTACGCGGCCATCAGCTCGCGGTCGGCGACGGACCAGCTGGACGGACCGCGCATCGCCTGCTGCGTGAACGCCTTCGCCGGATTGCCGTAGAAGTCGGAGCGGTAGAACGTGATCTTCGCGGCGTCGGGCAGCGGATGGCCGGAGAACAGCCGGATGACCGTGAACAGCGCCTTGTTGGCCGCGCTGTAGCCGTTGTTGAGGATGTCAAGACGCATCGGTCGCCTCCTCAAGCGCGGCCAGCCCCGCGTCGTACAAGCGGGTGGACTTGCCGACGGCCGCGCAGACCACCAGCTCGAAGAGCTCATCCTCGCTCAACCCGGACGCCTTGGCCGCCTGCAGGTCGCTGTCGGTGACCTGGGTCGGGCGGTTGGCGATCTTGTCGACCAGCACGCCCAGCGCCGCGGGTACGCCCTCGTTCGCGAAGGCCTGGGTGCGCAGTTCCACCGCGGACCTGCCCTCGCCGCGGACCACACGCTCTTCCAGGGCCCGATGCAACGTTCGCTTCTCGTCAGTCGGCATGACCGCCTCCTTGTGATGTCTCCACATGTACCTGACGAACGGCGCCCGGCGGAATCCGACAGGCAGACCACCTGCTTCTCAGCCTGCTGTAAGCCTGCGCGTGCGTACCATGCTTTGACGACCTTGGGGAGGCCTCGTGCGGGCTACAAAAGTACTGGCGGCGGGAGCACTCGTACTGGCTTTGGCGACTGGTTGCCAGAGCTCACCAGGAACAACCAGCAGCTCACCGGACAGCGGCGATGGCCACGAGGTGATGGGCTCCAGCCAACCCCAGTCGGGCAGCAGCGACTGGCAGATGCACGACAGCCAGGTGGCCGGTCCGATGGAGCTCGCCGGGTACGCGGACCATGTCAGCGTACGCAGCGGCGAACCGTTCCGGTTGTTCGTCACGTCCTCCGCGGGGGCGTACACGGTCCGCGCTTTCCGGATCGGCTGGTACGCCGGCGCCGGTGCGAAGCTGATCTGGACGTCATCGAGCATCCCCGGCAAGGCGCAGCCGCAACCGATCCTCACCAAGGACCGGATGATCACCGCGGCCAACTGGTCGCCCTCGCTGACCGTACAGACGAAGGGCTGGCCGGCCGGCAGCTACCTTTTGTTGCTCCGGGCCACCAACGGCAAGGAGAAGTACGTCCCGCTGGTCGTCCGCTCGGACAGCGCCCGCGACGCGGTGCTGATCGTCAGCGGCGTCAACACCGATGAGGCGTACAACGCCTGGGGCAGCTACTCGCTCTACCACGGCCCACGGAAGTCGGCGGCCAAGCGGTCGCTGATGGTCACGTTCGACCGCCCGTACGACCTCAACGGCGCGCGCGGGATGCTGACCGACAACGTGCCGCTGGTTCAGCAGGCGGAGCGCAGCGGCGTACGGCTCGCGTACGCGACCAGCGTTGATCTGCAAGCAGATCCGGGCATGCTCAAGGGTGCCAAGGCGATCGTGTTCGGCGGACATGACGAGTACTGGACGCTGCCGGCCCGGGCGGCCATCACCAGGGCCCGTGACGCCGGGACGAACCTGGCGTTCATGGGCGCGAACTCGGTGTTCTGGCGGGTCCGGTACGGGCCCGACGCCCATGGTGCGAACCGGATCATGATCGGGTACAAGGACGCGAGGCTGGATCCGCAGCACAATGCGCCCGACACGACCGTGCACTGGCGCGCGGCGCCGTACCCGGATCCGGAGAACTCGCTGACCGGGATGCTCTACGAGTGCTTCCCGGCGAAGGGCGCGTTCACGGTGCTCGACCCGAACTTCTTCCTCTTCACCGGGACCGGTGCCGGGGTCGGGTCGGCGTACGCCGGGCTGATCGGCGACGAGGCTGACCGTGCGTACCCGATCGCCGGAACGCCGCAGAACCTGCAGGTCGTCGCGCATTCGCCGATCACCTGCGGCCCGAAGCACACCGTCTCGGACGCGAGCTACTACACGGTGCCGTCCGGGGCCGGGGTGTTCACCACCGGGACGATCGAGTGGGTCCGCGCACTGCAAGGCCCGGACCCGGAGAACAACGTCGGCCAGCCGTCGGTGGACTTCGCCCGGCAGGTGACCCAAAACCTCTTCAAGTCCCTCGCCGAAGGCCCGATGGGCCACAAACACCCCGCCGTAGGCAACCTCCCGACCCTCCACAACCAGGCCTCCACCGCCACCGGAACGGGCGGCAAGGTAGGCCCGACCAAGGGACCCGTCCACCCATAACGACGGTGTCACTTGGGTTGGCGGTTCAGTGACCGGTACCCGGGCTGCCCTGGTTCTGGTTCTGGTTGGAGTTCGAGTTGGAGCTGTTGGAGTTCGAACTGGAACTGTTGTTCGCGAAGCTGCCGAGGACTCGGTCGGGTGGGGTGGTGAAGTGGTCGCGGGGCAGGCCTTGGAGGGCGCCGCGCATGGCGGTTTCCCAGATCGGGCCGGCGGTGCCGGACCCGGTCGGGTCGCTGATGTCCTGACCATCCAGTCGCTGACCGATCAGGTTCGTGTACGGCGGCGTCGCGTCGGCGACCACGGCAGCGGCGGCCAGGTTCGGTGCGTACCCGGAGAACCACACCGCCAGGTTCTTGTTGATCGTGCCGGTCTTCCCCGCCAGCGCCCAGTTGCCGAACTTCAGATTCCCGCCGGTACCACCCGGCTCCATCACCGCGCTCAGCACCCGGTTCACACCGTCCGCGACCCACGGCTCTAGCACCTGCTTGCACGCCTCCCCCGGCGTCGGGATCGACTTGCTGTTCTGGTCGGTGATCCCGGTGACGAGCAGCGGTTCGCAGTGCACCCCGCGCGCCGCGAACGTCGCGTACGCGTTCGACAACATCAGCGGCGTCACGTACCCGACTCCGAGCGTGAACGAAACGACCTGGTCGAGCGGCTTCAGCGTCTGCGCGTTGTACATCCCGAGCTTGGCCGCGATGGTCGCGGGTGCGCAGATTCCGGTCTTCTCGGACAGTTGCAGGAAGTACGTGTTCACCGAGTACCGGGCGCCGTCGACCATGGTGAAATCGCCGCTCTTGGTCGAGTTCTTCGGCGTGTAGTTCCCGTCCCGCGTCCAGCCTTTGCAGGTACGGAAAGGTACGTTGCTGAGGTCGATCTGGTCCGGCGAGTTGATCTTGTAATCGATCGGAATACCTTGCTGGATCGCGGCGGCGATGGTGAACGCCTTCATCGTCGACCCGTTCTGGAACCCGCCGTACCCACCCGGGTACGACTTCTCGACGTTGTAGTTGTACGCCGTTTCATGTTTCCCGTACCCGTACGGCTTGCTCTGCACCATCGCCTTGACCAGCCCGGTGCCCGGCTCGACCACCGTCACCGCGGCGATCGTGTTGTCACTCGGGTTGCTGTGCTCGTCGATCGACTTCTGCGCGGCGGCCTGGATGCGTGGATCGAGCGACGTACGGATCGTCAGCCCGCCGGTCTTCAGGTAATGGTCCCGCTGCTGAGGCGTGTCCCCGAGCGCCGGGTTCTGCAGCAGTTTCGACACCACGTATTCGCAGTAGAACGGGTACGCCGAGTTCGCGCAGCCGTTCAGGATCGGGTGCACCTGGGACAGATCGATCACCGGCGTACGCAGCGCGCGGTTCGCGTCGCTGACCGAGATCACCCCGAGCTGCAGCATCCGTCCGATCACGGTGTTGCGCCGGTTCGTGGCCGGTCCGGGGTTCGACACCGGGTCGTAGCCGCTCGGGTTCTTCACGATCCCGGCCAGCATCGCGGACTCCGGCAAGGTCAGTTGCGACGCGTTCACCCCGAAGTAGTGCTGAGCAGCGGCCTGCACGCCGTACGTGCCGTCGCCGAAGTTCGCCAGATTCAAGTACATGTCCAGGATCTGGTCCTTGGAGTATCGCTGTTCGACCTCGATCGCGTACCGGAGCTCGGTCAGCTTGCGCTGGTACGTCAACGCGGTCGCCGCACGCTGGTCCGCCGGAGTGCGCGCATTCTCCAGCAACGTCAGCTTCACGTACTGCTGGGTGATGCTGGAACCGCCCTGCACGGTGGTGCCGTCCGCGCGGTTGCGGATCATCGCCCGCAGCGTGCCCTGCAGGTCGAGCGCGCCGTGCTGGTAGAACCGCGAGTCCTCGATCGCGACGATCGCCTGCCGCATGCTCGGCGCGATCTGGTTCAGCCCGACCGGGGCCCGGTTTTCCTCGTACAGGTTGGCGATCAGGCTGCCGTCGTCGGCCAGGATGCGGGTGCGTACGTCGGGCGCGCCGGCGATCAGCTTCTCCGGCAGACTGGTCAGCGAGTCGACCACCCGCTCGGTCCCGACGCCGGCCAGACCGACGATCGGCACCACCAGCCCGGCGGCGAGCGCACCGGCGAGTGCGCTGATACCAAGAAATCTGGTCAGCGCCCGAAATCCCCCGCGTCCACCCTCGCCGGTTGTCGGCACCCAACCAGGCTAGCTCCGGAATTCAAGTATTGCAGGCGTCTCTCAGCTTCCTCTAATCAGTTGCCCACAGCAACATGGATCGATCAAGCCTCCGGCAAGGGCGTACCGCGCTCGTCCGGAGCGGCCGCGAACACCGACGGTTTCGCCTTCAGCAGCGCCCGCCAGCGGTTGAAGAACAAGTTGAGCAGTACAGCGGTCACCGCCGCCGCGCTGATCCCCGAGTCCAGGACGACGCCGACACCGGACGGGAACTTGTCCCAGAAGTGCGGTCGCGCGATCGGCACCATCCCCATCCCGAGCGACACCGCGACCACCACCAGGTTCAGATTGTCGGCGTACTCGACCCGCGAGAGCGTACGGATGCCGCTTGCCGCGACCGATCCGAACAGCACGATCCCGGCCCCACCCAGCACCGGCGCCGGAATCGCGGCGACCACCCGGCCGAACAACGGCACCAGCCCGAGCAGGACCAGCACTCCCCCACCCGCCGCGACCGCGAACCGGGATTTGATGCCGGTGATCGCGACCAGGCCGACATTCTGCGCGAAAGCGCTCGCCGGGAACGCTCCGAAGACAGGCGCGACCGTAGTGGACAGCATGTCCGCGCGCAGCCCGTTCGCGACCCGCCGGTGGTCGACCGGGGTTTCGACGATCTGACCGATCGCGATGATGTCGGCCATCGTCTCGGTCATGATCACCAGCACCACGATCGTCATCGCCACGATCGCGCCGGCGTCGAACACCGGCGTCCCCAGGCCGAACACCGGCGGCAGCGACACCACCGGGCCGTGACCGACCGCCCCGAAGTCCGCCTTGCCCCACGGGATCGCGACCAGGGTGCCGGCGATCATGCCGATCAGGATCGACAGCCGGGACACGAAACCCTGGAAAAGGCGGCTGATCACCAGGATCACCAGCAGCGTCAGGCCGGCCAGCGCGATGTTGCCCGGATCGCCGTACCCCTTGGCGCCGACACCGCCGAGCGCCCAGTCGAAGCTGACCGGCAGCAGCGAGATCCCGATCACCGTGATGATCGTCCCGGTCACCACCGGCGGGAACAACCGGACCAGGTGCGCGAAGAACGACGACAGGATCACGCCGATCACCCCGGCGACGAGGATCGCCCCGAACACCGGCCGGACGCCGTCGCGGGAGGCGATCGACACCATCGTGGACACGCTCGCGAACGAGATGCCCTGCACGATCGGCAGCCTGGCCCCGAACGGCCCGAGGCCCAGCGACTGCAGCAGCGTCGCGAGTCCGCTGATGAAGATGCCGGCCGTGATCAGCAGCCCGATGTCCGGCGCGGACAGCCCGGCCGCCGCGCCGACGATCAGCGGCGGGGCGATCAGGCCGCCGTACATGGTCAGGATGTGCTGGGTGCCGTAGACGAGCAGCTGCCCGAACGGCAGCCGTTCGTCTTCGGGCCGTTTCACTTCCGGCCGTTTCTTTTCCGGCCGGAGCGCTTCAGGACCGTGGGATTCGGAGCGGTGTGCCATGCCTGCCTCCAGACAATTCCGCCTTACGGAAATCTGATTCCGAGTAGCGACAGAGTGGCACATGCTCCGCAGCGCGTCAACGGTTTGTTGAAGTCAGACCAGCGTGGTCCAGTACGACCAGAATCGCGCAGTGATCAGGCCGATCACAACGGCTGCCCAGCAGGTGAGTACGACGCTGTGCACCCGCGCGGCGCCCTGCCCGATCCTGGTGGTCCGCAGGTTGTGCAGCGTGACGTACCAGAAGATCGGGATCGTCACTGCCCAGACACCCATGCAGTACGGGCAGAGCGCGCCGATGCGGTACAGGCTCTGGAAGATCAGCCAATGCACGAACACAACGCCGAACGTCACACCCGTCTGAAGCCCCAGCCAGAACCACCGCCGGAACTGCGCGCCGGCCAGCAGCGCGGCCCCGACCGTGGCGACGATCGCGAACCCAGCGATACCCAGCAGCGGGTTGGGGACGCCGAATGCCTCGGCCTGGTCGGTGGACATCACCGAACCGCAGGACAGCACCGGGTTGATGCTGCAGGACGGCACGTACGCCGGATCGCGCAGGAGAGCGATCTTCTCGACCGTCAGGACGCCCGCGGCGATCAGTCCGGCCGTACCGCCGAGCAGCAGCAACCACGCGAGCGCGCGGTTACCTGAGTTCGGCATCGATGCTCGCGACCAGGTCGTCGATCGATTTCGGTTCGAGCTTCTTGCCGTTCAGGAAGAACGTCGGCGTACCGGTCACACCGAGCGCATCGCCGTCGGCGACATCCTTCTTGATCCGCTCCAGGGTCGCCGGGTCGTTGTACTTCTTGTCCCAGGCGGCAACATTCAGGCCGAGTTGCTCGGCGTACGTACGGAAGCGGGCGTCCGCGGGCACCTGCTTCTCGCCCCATTCGGTCTGGGTGTCGTACATCTTGCGGTACATCGCCTCGAACTTGCCCTGCGCGGCCGCCGCTTCGACCGCCCGGGCGGCGCGCTCCGCGTTGAAATGACTCTGAATCGGGAAGTAACGCACGACGAACGTCACCTTGCCGTCGTACTTCTCGCGCAACTGCTCCACGGCCGGAAACGCCGCGCGGCAGGCCTCGCACTCGAAGTCGAGGAACTCCACGAAGGTGACCTTGTTGTCGTCCGCCTTGTTCAGGCGATGGCTGTCCGCGCGGACCAGTCGTTCGTCCTGCGCGGCAGCGGCGGCGCTCTGACCACCGCGATCGTCACCACGACCGTTCAGTACGAGCAGTACTCCGATGACGGCGGCGAACGCGACCGCGATACCGATCGAGATCCGGGCATTGGTACTCATATCCTGCTGTCCTTTGCTGAAGGAGAAAACCGACGAGACATGAATCAGTGGTGGCCGAAAGCTCCTTGAGCTCAACCACACGGGACATGCGTCGGCCTACCTGCGCACCACGCAGAGTTCAGCCAGCGAAGGACCTCTGGACCAGGTCGGTCCAGTTGTGACGGGCGGCGAAGAACATTGCTCCGCCGGCACGTACGCGACCAGGCGCAACGCCTTGGCCATCAGTACCAACCCGAGCGCGATCGAGGCGCCCATCAGCACGACGAACAGCAGATGCGCGTGCTGCTCGACGTTCGACACCGTGGACGGGACCTCACTCAGGTCCACGTGCAACGGCCCGACGAGCTGGACCGATGTCGTCTGTCCCGCGGCCGTCCCGGCACCAGCAGGCTCCGAGGCCGCGCCGTGAAACGCACACACGGCAACGAGGGCAGCGAGCAGCACGACCGCACGCGTCATCAGCCACCGGAGTCCCTTCATCTCGACACCAACCCTAGCCAACTGACGCAACCAGTGGCCTGGCACACTCTCTTGGTGTGCCGCCCAATCTGCTCGGGTTCGTGCTGATCAACGGGTTCACGTTCGGCGTGGATCTCTCGTTGCTCACCGCGCTTCGGTCCGGCTTACACGTACCACTCTGGCTCGCGATCACCGTCGCGTACTGCTGTGCGTTCGGGCTCAGCTACGTACTCAACCGGGCGTTCAACTTCCGTTCACACGCACCGGTCGGGCCGCAGCTCGGTACGTACGTCATCGTTGTCATCGTCAACTATCTGGTACTGATCCTCGGCCTCGGCGCGGGGCTGTCGTACCTCGGCCTGGAATACCACGTGTCGCGCATCCTGGCCGGGCTCTGCGAAGGCGTGTACATGTACTGCGCGATGCGCTGGCTGGTCTTCCGCGACCGTCAGCCGGCCGCGGCCGGTACGACCGTGTAGCCGTGCGCGCGGATCGCCGCGTAGCTCTGCTCCCGGATCTCCGCGGACGGGAAGCTGGCCACGACGCGCTTGGTTTCGAGGTCGAAGGTGGGTGCTTCGACGCCGAACTCCGCCACCGCCTTGGTGATCGTGTTGATGCAGTGGTGGCAGGTCATGTCCGGGACCTCGAAGGATGTTGCGGACATGCTGGTCTCCGTTTCGGTCGAGGTGCTGCTGGTCAGGGTGACGAGCTCGAGCAGTTGGGTGAAGGTGTCGACGTACGCCGCGGCGAGCTGGGTGAGCAGGCTGACGCGGTGACCGTCGATGAGCTGCGGCGGATGGGCCAGGCAGCGTGGGTGCTCATTGCCTTCCAGAGCGGCGTACTGCTCCGCGCTCGGGTCGGCGTGGTCATTGGGGCGGTCGTTTGCTTGGGCGGCTGCGATGCGGGCGTCCTTCATGGCGCGAAGGGCCGCGACCGAGTCGGCCGAGTACGTGACGCGGCCGCCGAAGCAGATCAGCTGCACGGGGATCAGACCGCGGCGGTACGTTGATGCCTGCAAACCCCAGTGCCACGTACCGGCGACTGTTGTGAAGAGCCCGCTGTCACGTAGTACGGCAGCGAATGACGCGGGATCGGTGTATGGCGTTCGGTCGGCCAGATACGCGTGCTGAACCAGCACCCGGGCCGCGGCCTCGACGCCGCTGCGCAGGATCTCTCGCGGAAGCTTGTCGGTCGTGACCGTCGCCAGCAACTCTCCCTCGGCGTCGTTCACCGTACGTCCGGCCGGGTCGGCGTCCAGTTTGTGCCACCAAGCCAGCGTCGCCTCCCGCGCCACGATCGGCACGACCGGACCGAGCGCGCCGCTGTACGCGACATTGGAGACACCGTCGCTGTCGGTCCACGTGACCCGGTTCGTCGCCGCTGTCACCAGCCAGGACGGGCAGTCCGCGAGCCGCGTCCGGAGGAACTCCGCCCGCTCCCCTTCGAGCTTCTCGATCGTCTCTTCGCGATAGCCGATGTGGACGGGCGCGACCGGGGCGGGGGTGTCGAACCGCTCGTGGGCGAGCTCTACGAGCAGCCGGGCCGCCGACGTACGACTCGTCGTCCCGGCTTGTCCTGGTTCAGCGGTCACGACGGGCTCCTCGGCTCGACGGCACAGCACCTTCGATGCTAGGTAGCCGAGGCGGGAGCTGCGCGCTTACTCAGCGTGTCGGCGGCCGTAGTCGCGGAGCCGGAGGCTGTTGTGGGTGACGAAGAGCGAGGAGAGGGCCATCGCGCCGGCCGCGATCAGCGGATTCAACAGTCCGGCCGCGGCGATCGGGAGCGCGGCCACGTTGTATGCGAACGCCCAGATCAGGTTGCGGTGGATGGTCTGCCGGGTCTTGCGCGCCAGGCCGATCGCGTCCGGGATCACGCCCAGGTGGTCGCGGACCAGGACGATGTCCGCGGACTTCAGCGCGATGTCCGTGCCGCTGACGACGGCCAGGCCGAGGTCGGCGGTGGCGAGCGCTGCCGCGTCGTTGATGCCGTCACCGACCATCGCGACCCGGCGGCCGTCCGCCTGCAGCTGGGCGATCACACCGGCCTTGTCCGCGGGCAGAACGTTCGCGCGCACGTCGCCAATGCCAAGATCCGCCGCCACCGCGCGGGCAGCCGGAGCGTCGTCGCCAGTAAGCAGAATCGTCCGCAAACCTTGCGCATGCAGCGCACCAACAGCTTCACGAGCACTCGACCGAATGTCGTCGGACAACCTGATGGACCCAGCAAACACACCATCGATCGCCACATAAACAACCCCCCGCCCAACACCCGATTGCTCCGGGGGCGCGATTGCTTGCGGGGTCGGCTTGATGTTGTGGGTTTCGAGGAGGGCGGGGCTGCCGACGAGGACGTGGTGTCCGGCGACGGTGCCGGAGGCGCCGAGGCCGGGGAGGGTTTCGAAGTTGTCGACCGGGAGCAGATCGAGGCCGGCGGCGCCGCGTTCGATCGCGCGGGCGATCGGATGCTCGGAGCCTCGCTCGACCGACGCCGCGTACCTCAGCAACTCGTCGTCCCCGTCGACCGTCACGGCCGGTTCGACTGTGGTGACTGTCATCTCGCCGGTGGTCAGGGTGCCGGTCTTGTCCAGGACTACGGTGTCGATGACACCGCTGGCCTCCAGTGCGTCCTGGCCTTTGATCAGGATGCCCAGCGAGGCGCCGCGGCCGATTCCGACCATCAGCGCTGTCGGCGTGGCCAGACCCAGCGCACACGGACAGGCAATCACCAGCACCGCGACACCCACACTGACAGCACGTTGCGGGCTCGCACCAGCCACCAGCCAAGCGACCGCCACCAGCACGGCAAGAGTGATAACAGCCGGAACGAACCAGGTGATGATCCGATCGACGGTGTGCTGGATGCGCGCCTTGCGTTCCTGCGCGCGCTCAGCGAGCACAGCCATCTGCGCGAGCTGCGTGTTCGCCCCGACTGCGGTTGCCGTCAGCAACAACCGGTTGTCGAGCGTGATGCTGCCACTGATCATCTCGTGCCCAGGCTCGGCAGTCCGCGGCACCGGCTCACCCGTGACCGCGCTCGTATCGATCGACGCCGTACCTTCAAGCACGACACCATCGACCGGCACAGTCTCCCCGGCGCGTACGACGACCACCTCGCCCTTCCGGACCTGCGCGGTCGGCACTTCACGCTCTTGGCCGTCCGCGAGCACCCGCGCGATCGGCGCGGCAAGGTTGCTCAAGGCATCGAACACGTCGGCCGCCTGCCGGCGCGACCGGGTCTCGAAGTACCGCCCGGCCAGCTGGAACACGGTCATCCCGGCAGCCACATCCAAGTACAAGCTTCCGCCGCCGAACGGGATCGACGCGACCGCCCAGCCGAACGACACCGCGATCCCCAAGGACACCAGCGTGTCCATACTGACGCTGCCGTGGCGGAGGTTCCGTACCGTCACTCGATGGAACGGGTACGCGGCCCAGGTGACGATCGGGACGGCCAGCAGTACGCAGACCCACTCCCACCCCGGGAACCGCAGCCGCGGCACCATCGCCAGGATGATCGTTGCGTCCATCAACGGAATCGCCAGCAGCATCGCGACCACGAGCCGCCGCCGCAGGGCCGAAACCCGGTCGCCGAACGAGCGCCGGGTCCACTCCCCCTCGTCGTCCGTGTCGCGCACCGAGGCCTGGTAGCCGGCCTTCACCACCGCGGCGACCGCCCGCTCGGCGAGCTCGGGACCACTGCCGTGGATGACGGCCCGCTCGGTCGCGTAGTTGACGCTCGCGGTGACGTCTTCGAGCTTGTTCAGGGCCCGCTCGACCCGGTTCGCACAGGCGGCGCACGTCATCCCGTCGACGGCCAGCTCGAGCGTATCCACAGGACGCTGATCAACCAGGCTCACTTGAGCTCCTTACCGCTGCGTTCGGCTCCGCTGCGTTCGGCTCCGCTGCGCTCGGCGAGGCGGGCGAGCATGGCGTTGTACGCGTCGTGGGAATCGTCCAGCCCGGTGTCCAGGTGCCGATCCAGGCGGCGTGCTTCCTTCTTGTCCTGGATCGCCCATTGCAGCGCGAGCACGATGACCACGATCAGCAGCGGGACTTCGCCACCCGCCCATGCGACCCCGCCCCCGGCCTGCTGCGTACCTGCGAGATCGGTCGCCCACGGGAGATCGAGATGCCGGTAGAACTCCTCGCCGATGATGCCGCCGGACATCAGGATCACGCCGAAGAACGCGTGGAACGGCATCGCGGCCATGATGTACCCGAGTTTCGCCAGCGACGGCAGTTTGCGCGGCGTCTGGTCGACCCCGATCACCAGCCCGAAGTACAGGCAGCCGACCAGCAGGAAGTGTCCGTTCATCAGTTGGTGCGCCCAATGGAACTTCATCAACGTACCGAAGGCGCCGGTGAGGTAGAGCGCGTAGTACGACCCGATGTACAGGACGAAGACGAGCAGCGGGTGGTACAGCGCGCGCAGGAAGCGGGAGTGCAGCGCGGCGGTGATCCACTCGTACGGGCCGGGGCGACCGTCTCTTGCCGTCGGCAACGCTCTGAGCAGGAGCGTGAGCGGTCCGGCGAGGACGAGCGGGATCGGGGCGAGCATCGACAGAGTCATGTGGACGACCATGTGGATGGCGAAGTCGGCGCCCGAGTACTTGCCGAGGCCGGAGCTGGTGACGACGAGAATCAGCGCCCAGCCGATCACCCACGCGACGGTCCGGAGCACCGGCCAGTGCTCACCGCGCCGCCTGAGCTTTCCGGCGGCCAGCAGGTAGCCGGCGATGGCCACGACCGCGGCTACCGCGAACAACAGGTTGGGGCGCCACTGCCCGGCCAGGGTGCTGAAGGACGGGCCGTTCGGCAGGTCGAAGCCGAAGAAGATCTGGCTGACCGAGGTGGGCACGAAGAACTGCGGCGGCGGAATCCGCGTCATCGCAATCCCCGCCGCGACAAACACCCCGATCCCAGCAACAGCCAACGCCAGAGCACCCTGCACCCGCCCCGCCGGCGCCGCACCAGCCGCACCCGGCGCACCCGGCGCACTGTCGGGCGCGGTCTCCGCGCGGCCGGAGCGCATCGCGAGCAGAAGACCAGCTGCCACGATGACCAGGCTTGCCAGACGTACCAGCTCGAACCAGCCAGTTGCCGAGGCGGTTGGCGATGAGCCGGCGAGTTTGAACCACAGCAGCACGACTTCAGCAACCACCATGACCACCAGCAGCGCGACCGCCACCAGCTTCCACCGGCGCCGCTCCCCCACCCGCACCTTGCGACCAGTAGCCATCCGCAGCGCCTGCACCACCAGCAGACCAAGCAGCACCTGCCCAGCGACCGTCTGGTAGATCGCTGCGTCGCTCCCGAAGTCGTGGTTCGGCCCGACCAGCACCTGCCCGACCACAACCGGTGCGAGTGAACCAAGCAGCGCAACCACCAGCACCACGCCGTACGTCACCCATCGCACCGCCAGCGCACCGGTCACCCAAGCAGCAATCGCGGCCACACAAGCAACCATCCACGCCCGCGCCGCATCCCCGCCGAACATCGAGAACCCGACCGCCGACAGATCCGCCAGCCGCGACAACGGCTGCCCATTGGAGTCAAGCGCGTCCAACAGCACCAGCAGCCCCGCGCTGATCGCCCATGTCGCAGCAGCCCGGCGGATGACGAACGGCTCAAACCACTCCGCCACCTCGAGCTGCCGCTTCGACCCGGCGTCACGCACCGGCCGGTGCCGCCCAACCAGCACCGCGGAGGCCAAACCGCCCACAGTCACCAGCGCGGCCAGCTCGCAGACAGCCCGAACCACAACAGTCAGAACACTGGTCAGTCGCCCCGGATCATCCCGCGCGATCCGCAGGTAGCTGTCGGCCCCAACGACAACCGTCGTCACCACAGGAACAACTACCGCGAGCGCAGCGAACAGAACCAGCAGCAATTTCAGCCACGTACGCGGCTGCCGCGAGGACCGCTCCACCGGTGTGACCGAACGGGTGGGGATCGTCATGACATATCAGCCAAGTGTCCTATCGAAAACGTCCAGCAGTGGGCGCGGGCAACAGGCCCACCCGGAAGTACGACCGAACCAGCCGGCAAGTTCCCACCGCGCTCGTGTCGGGACTCACAGTGCAGGGATCATCAGGGCCAGCATTCCAGCCATCCCCGCACAGGCCAGTCCATGGCAACCGCACAGCACCCGATGACCCCGCGTACGCACCGCCTGGGCAATCCACCACGCCGCGCCCAGAGCGAGGACCACGACAACGTCCCAGGTCAGCATCGTCACCCACGCCTGCACACCCGACGAGACAGCCGCACCGCCATGATGCATCCCGGCCATCGCGTCCATCCCCGCCATCCCACCGGCAGCCATCAGCGCGGGCATCGCGACCAGCATCCACACCATGCCGCCGTTCATCACCACATGCGCGAGCGCGCCGGCCCGCGCCGTGATCGTGTCCGACCCGATCAGGTGATGTACGAACACCACACCCACGCCCGCGAACACCGCCACCTGCATCCACCTGCCGCCGCTGAACGACGGCCACCACACCATCACCAGCATCGCGACGCTCATCGCCACATGGTTGAGGTCGACGATCGTCCCGATCCCGGCCCATCGCCGGGTCGCCAACCGCGCCACGCAGTACGCACCGGTGCCCCCGAAAACGGCCGTCAAGGCAACGGACCAACCCGTCGTCAGCATCCGCCGACAAGCAATCCACGACCGACCAAGCGAGCAGCCGACACAGTGAGACACCTTTCTCGCGGAGGACAGGCCATTCTCCCAACTCACGATCTTCCGCAGAAGTTCCGGGGGGCACCCCGCTTGGTTTTCGTCAAACGGCTGCTGGGGCGGGGGTGCCGGCCCTCCCCAAACCGGTTTGGGGGTGATTGTGTACGCGGAGTGGGGCGGGCTGCACTCCCGGAACAGGCCGTTACTCACCCCAAACCGGTTTGGGGGGCGTCCGGCGCTTGTCACTGATCCGCGGGTGGGGGCCGCGTGGCTGACCGGCCGCGCAGCCGGTTGGACACGGAGCGCTCAACCCGCTCCCGCCATCCCCGGCATACCGCCGGCGGCTGGCGGGTTGTGTCACCGCTGGCGGGTTGTTTGACCGCTGGCGTGTTGCAGTGCGCCAGCGCTCACATTCCCTGCCAGCCGCCAGCCCAGGGGACGCCGCCAGGTGTGCGCTGCGCGGCATAGGTCCTGCGCGAGGCAAGCAGTGCGGGGATATCTGCTCGCGTGGTGGGTTCTCCACTCGTGTACCGGTGGAGAACCCACAACAGCAGTGGATATCCACCGGTGTGGGCGGGGTTCGAGCACGGTCCGGGCACGTGCAGGTACCGACAGTTGCGGTCTGGGCCAGTTTGGTCACCGATTGGCCACAGGGCCTCCCCGAACGCGATTTCTCTTCCTACTCTGCAAGTGGGGGAAGACTTCAGTCCGGCCTGGGGGGAACCATGGTCCGAAAGCTGCTGGTCGCCGCGCTGACGCTGAGTGTTGTCGCTGCGACGATCGGATTCGTCAATCAGCCTGCCGACGCGGCGACCGCTGCCGTCAGCATCACCGCGACGCGCGCAGCGAACGGGACGACGACGCTCACCTACCGCGCGACGGTGCTCAAGGCCGGGACGATCCGCGAGATCACGATGGCGATCCCGTCCGGCAGCACCGGACGGGTGACGTCGGTCAACGGCACCATCAGCGCGGTCAGCCGGACGGTGATGCGGTGGCGGCCGGCGCGGACCACGAAGGTTGCCGTCGGCGCCCGTCTCGCGATTCCGCTGTACGGACTGCGGCTGCCCGCCGGTGGACCATGGACGCTCGGCTTCAAGGCGCTCGGTACCACCGGCGCGACACTGACCTCCGGCGCCGGCGTACTGCAGCCGCTGCGCACGTACACCGCGTCCGTCGCGATCCGCGCGACGAACCCGATCCCCGCGCAGACGACCAACCTGACGTACCAGAGCACCATCACCAGGGCCGGCGCGCTCGCCGCTGTCCGGATGCAATTGCCGACCGGCTCGACCGGGCGGGTGACGACCGTCAACGGCACGCTCACCACCTCCGGCGGCTACGCGACCTGGCGGCCGAAAGCACCGATCAACGTCGCGCTCGGCGCCCGCCTGGCCATCCCGGTGAACAACCTGCTGCTGTCCAGGTACGGCGGCAACATGACGCTGTCGGTCTCCGCGACCACCTCGACCGGGGTCGTTCTGAGCTCTGGCTCGGGCGCCGCCGCGTTCATCGCACCACCTGCCCCGATGCCGCCCGTGGCAGACAGCGGGTTCGGCGGCATTCCGACCGGCTGCCCTGACCACTGGCCGTCGACGGTCGCGGAGAACGCCAACGCCGGAACCGCCGGCTGGGTCATTCCGGCCAGCATGAACGGGAACCTGGCCGCGTACCTGACGGCGGTGTCGGCCAGCTGTGGTGACACCGTCGACCTGAAGGTGAGCCCCGGCGGTACGGGCAACGTCGGCGACCCGGGGAGTCCGGTCACCGTCACCGCGTACCGGATGGGGTACTACGCCGGGCTCGGTGCGCGTGCGATCTGGCAAAAGGCGAACGTACCCACCACCATCCAGCCGCCGCCGACCACCGGCGGTACGTCGGCCAGCGGCAATCCGTTGCGGATGACAACGGCAGTGAACTGGACCAAGACGTTGAGCATCCCGATCGACAAGAACTGGGTGCCAGGCACGTACCTGATCAAGGTCAGCGACGGAACCTCCGCGACGTACGCGCCGCTGACCGTCCGCGATGACACCGGTACGAAGCACGCGCTGCTGATCCAGCAGGCGACCGCGACCTGGGAGGCGTACAACAGCTACGGCGGCGTGAGCTTCTACAGCAGCCTGAGCGGCGGATCGGGTCGCCTGTCGTACGACCGGCCTTACGGTGACGGTCAGGGGTCCGGGCAGTACCTCTCACTCGAGCAGGGGCTGGTGTTCTGGGCGGAGTCGAAGGGCCTCGACGTCACGTACTGGACCGACAACGACCTGGACCAGTTCGGCGGGGAGCTGCCGTCGCGCGCCGGGACGATCTTCCTGCCGGGCCACGACGAGTACTACTCGCTCGGGATGCGGGCGGCGTTGAGTCAAGCGATCAGCAAGGGCGTCAACGTCGCGAACCTCGGCGCCAACACCGCGTACCGGCGGATCACCTTCACCGACAGCACCCGGCGTACGTGGGACATCGACCGGTACACCGACGGGTACAACTCGACGACCTGGCGGTACCTGGGTGACGCGTACGCGTCACAGCCGCTGCTCGGTGCGGACTACACCTGCGCGGTGCTGGGGAACGACCTGCCCACAGGCAGCGGCTGGATGTTCGCCGGCGTGCAGGTGAGTAGCATCCCCGGCTTCGTGGCCGGCGAGATCGACTACGTCTGGCCGGGTCTCTACAAACAGCCGGGTCTCACCACGATCGCGAGCGGGACCGGCATCTGCCACACGAACGGGCGTGCGGCGCCGATGCAGGCGACCACGTACACAGCTCCATCGGGCGCACGGGTGATGAACGGTTCGACCTTCGCGTACGGCTGCTTCCTGGTCCAGCGCTGCCCGTCGAACTGGAACAACTCCACACCGAACGCGGACGCACAGAAAGCGGTCGCAACCATCGTCGCGAACATCACCCAGTGGGTCTCCCGCGGCGCCATCACCGTACCGTCCGACACGAGCGCGGCAGCGATCCGAGTCGCAGTACCGAAGCACCCGCTGCAAACCAACACCCAGCCCTGATCGCGAACTACTGTCGACACATGAGTCGACTCGTGGTGGATGCGCCGATCGTTGCCGTCGTGGTGTACCCCGGCCGGGCCCGGGTGACCCGGCGCGGGCGGATCACCGTGCCAAGTGGAGATCAGACCGTGTACGTCGAACCGCTGCCACTGTCCTTGGAGGCGGACTCGCTACGGGTGTCCGGTCGTGGACCTGCGACCGTGCTGGGCGTGGACCTGGCGACACAGCACCATCCGGAAGCACCGGACGATGTGGTGGCCGCACTGGAGCGGGAGCGGATCGACGCTGCGGAACAGGTGAACGTACTGGTCGATGCCGATGAGGTGCAGCAGCAGCTGGACACGTTCCTGGGACAGCTGGCCCGGCGTGCGGGTAGCAGCTTCGCACGGACGCTGGCTGCTGGTGACGGCGGTGCGGAGTTGGGCGAGTTCACCGAGTCGCTGGCTGCACGACTCGCCGCCGTACGCACCAAACGCCGGGAGCTCGCGGCTGAGCGGCGTGCGGCCGAGAAGCGGCTGGCAGCAGTGGATCGGCGGCTGGAGTCGCTCGCCAAGCAGCGCACTCCGGACCGGCGCGCGGCCGCGGTCGCGGTGACCCTGGAGTCCGAAGCGGAAGTGGAGGTCGAGCTCTCGTACGTCGTTCCGTCGGCGGGATGGACCAGCTCGTACGACATCCGGCTGGTTGGTGATCAGTTGACGCTGAGCTGGTACGGGCTGATCCAGCAACGGACGGGCGAGGACTGGCCGGAGTGCGATCTCACCCTGTCGACGGCGCGGCCGACCGTCGGCGCGAAGGTGCCCGAGCTGGAGCCGTGGTTCCTGGACCGGCTCCGGCCGGTCCCGCCGATGCCTGCCGCGCCGGGTGCCGTCGCATATGGCGGTCGGGGCTCTCTCACCGGACAGGTAACGCCCCAAGCGGACCTGGCGGCCGCGCCGGCCTTCGATCAGGTCGAGGCTGTCGTCGAGCAAGGCGTGACGGCGGCCAGTTACACGCCACCGCGGCCGGTCGCCGTACCGGCTGATGGCGCGTCGCATCGCGCGACGATTGCCGCGATCGACCTGGACGCCGAGCTGGACTACGTGACCGCGCCGGTCCGCTCGACCGCCGTGCACCTGCGCGCCACCGTGGTGAACTCGTCCGCGCACACCCTCCCGGCCGGCCGGACCGCGGTCTTCCACGAGGCGGACTACGTCGGCTCGGCCGCACTCCCCCTCTGGGCGCCCGGCGAGGAGGTCGAACTCGCGCTCGGCCTGGACGACCGCATCCGGGTCGAGCGCAAGCTGGCCCGGCGGACGGCGAGCAAGGCCACGCTCGGATCGACGCGCCGTCGTGAGGTGGAGTACGAGACCACGATCGAGAACCACACGCCGCGCACCGCGCGGATCACGGTCCTCGACCAGCTACCGGTGTCCCGCGACCACGAGATCACCGTCAAACCGGTCAGCACCACGCCGGACCCGGCCGAGACCACCGAGCTCGGCGTCCTCACCTGGAAGCTCGACCTGGCCGCCGGCGCCGAGACCACGATCAAGCTCGGCTTCCGGGTCGACACCGCCAAGTCCGTCGACCTCACCGGCTGGCGCGAATGACCCTTGACGCAACCAGTCGATTGCAATAGATTAGATATTGCAATCAACTGGTTGCCATAACGAGGGAGTTGACCGATGGGATTTCCGGACCGAATCGAGCGCGTACTCGAGCTGGCGCAGCCGCCGGCCGCGGTGTGGGCGGCGGTGACCACCGCCGAGGGACTCGAGGCGTGGTTCAGCAGCAAGGCCACGATCGACCTGCGGCCGGGCGGATCGGCGACGCTGCAGTGGACCGACGCGCCCGCCGCCGACCTGCGGATCGAGCGCGTCGACGAGCCGTCGGTGTTCGGGTTCAGCTGGCCGATCGAGGGACTCGCGAAGGACGACCCCCGCCGTACGTACGTGGAGTTCACCCTGGAGCCGAACGCGGGCGGCACCCGGCTGACCGTGGTCGAGAGTGGTTTCGCGCAGCTGCCGGACGAGCTGCACGCGCCGGCGTTCGCGGAGAACTCGCGCGGCTGGGTGCGCGAGCTGGACAAGCTGGTCGTGTACCTCGATGCCCGCTGATCCCGAAGCGATCGCGGAACAGGTGTTCATCGCGCTCGCTGACCCGAGCCGGCGCGCGATCCTGGGCGCGCTCGCCGAGCACGGCCCGGCGACCGCGACCGACCTGGCCGATCGGCTGCCGATCACTCGGCAGGCGATCGCGAAACACCTTGGCCTGCTGGCCGAAGCCGGCCTGGTGCTCGCGAAGCCCGGCGAGCGCCGCCGGGTGCGATACCACCTGCAGTCCGCGCCGATGCAGGTCGCACAACAGTTCCTGGCCGCGCTGGCGCGCGACTGGGACGACCGCCTGGCCGCACTGAAGGATATCCTCGGGCCTTAGCGACAGGGCAGCTCAGGTCACTTCGAGGTTGGCCATCATGCCCATGTCCTCGTGCTCGGCGTTGTGACAGTGGAACAGGTAGCGGCCGCGGTACCCATCGAAGCGGGTGATGAGTTCGGCCGACTCACCGGGACGCAATGACACCGTGTCCTTCAGGCCCGCGTCGTGCGGGAGCGGATCGTGGCCGCCGCGGGACAGGATGCGGAAGCCGACCAGGTGCAGGTGTACGGGGTGGTGCACGTCCGCGACCAATCGCCAGATCTCGACATCGCCGAGCCGGGTGGAGACGTCTGTCCGGCTCGGCGCGAACGGCTTGCCGCCGATCAGCCACCCGTGCCCGTCGCCCAGCTGTCCGGCGCGGAACGAGAAGTCGCGGACGCGTACGGCGTCCGACCGATGCCATTCCGGGAGGTCCCGCGACAGGACCTCCGGTACGCGGCTGGTGTCGGTCGCCGTACGGACGACATGGAAGGCCATCACCTCCTTGGTACGGCCGGTGCCGAGGCGGTTGATGATGCGTACGCGACTGCCGATCGGGACCTCGGCGAAATCGAGGATCACGTCGTACCGCTCGGCCGGAGCCAGTGGCAGGTTCCGGTGCTTGACCGGTGTCTGCAGCAGACCCTGGTCGGCGCCGATCTGGATCAGGTCGAGGCGGCGGCCGTCGTCTCGTACTGCCTCCAGGTCGTAGTGGCGGGCGTTCGATGCGTTAAGGAGGCGGAGGCGGTACCGGGCGGCGTCAGCCTCGTGGATCGGCCACGGGGCGCCGTTGACCAGGATCACGTCGCCGAGGACGCCGGCGACGTACTTGTCGATGACACCCGGTCGTTCCTTCAGTGTCGGGTCGATCGCTGGGTACGCGAGGGAACCGTCGTCCGCGAAGGCACGGTCCGCGATCATCAGCGGGAGTTCGCGCGGACCGGACGGGAGGCCGAGCGCGTCCTCTTCGTCGTCGCGGATGAGGTGCATGCCGGCCAGACCGCGCCAGATCGCGGGCGCGGTGAAGTCCATCCGGTGGTCGTGGTACCAGAGCAGGGTCGGGCGCTGGTCGAGCGGGAACGTGTACTCGCGGGTCAGCTTGGAGGTCACGGCGCGGGGGTCGCTCATCGCCGTACCGCTCATACCCTCCATTCCGTGCATCTCGTGCATGTCGTCCCAGCCTTCGGGCAGGACGAGGTCGGTCGGGTAGCCGTCGGAGCTCGCGGGGGTGCGGCCGCCGTGCAGGTGCACCACCGTCGGTACCGGCAATTGGTTGCGATGGGCAACGGTGATCGGGCGGCCGCGGCGGGATTCGATCGTCGGTCCGGGGAACGTTCCGTTGTAGGTCCACAGCCTGGTCGGTACGCCGGGCAGGATTTCGGCGGTCACCTCACGCTGATGGATCTCGTACCGGTTGGGCGTGGTCGGGGCGAGTACGGACGGGATCGGCAGCGGCACTTTGAATGCCGGAGGCAACGGGAGAGCACTGCGCAGCTCAGCGCCGGTGATCGCCGGGCGACGGGCGAGGGCGGCCGCGGCGGACAGGCCGCCGGCACCTACGAGGCCGAGCGCTCCCCCGATGCCGAGGAGCCGGCGTCGGCTCAGCTGCTCAGGCATCAGCGGGCTCCTGACTGGGCTCCGGTGCCTCAGCAGGCTGCGGTGCGAGCCCGCGAAGGGGCTGTTGCCAGATCCTGATGAATTGGATTGCCACCCCGGCAATCGTGAACACACCCAGGGGGATGTGCAGCCAGAGCGCGCCGTCCTGGCCCGCGAAGTACTGCACCGTCTCGGCAATCGCCAACCCGAGCGACATCGTGAACGGCCACGCCAGCCGCAGCCGGACCCAGACGACCACCGCGACAATCACCTGCAGGTAGGCGATCGACGTGACGACGTTCGCGCCGGCGGCATGCCAGCGCAGCGCGTCGAAGTCGCCACTCAGGTACACCCCGGCGAACACCGGTTGGCCCACGATCGCCAGCAGGTGCGCGCTGATCACGCCCCGCAGTACCCGTCCGCTGAGCATCGGGCAGCCTCCTCCATCGGTTCTCGAACAGCAGCGAGATTATGATTGGACTGTTATGACCGTCCAAGACCAAAATCGCTATCTCGTTATGATGGTCTGGTCATGACCTGAGGGGGTTCGATGGATCTGACCATGCTTCGGCAGTTCGTGGTGATCGCCCGGCTGGAGCACCTCAGCCGCGCGGCGGACGAGCTGCACGTGGCCCAGCCGTCGTTGAGCCGGACCGTGGCGCGGCTGGAGCACGAGCTGGGTACACCGCTGTTCGACCGGTCCGGCCGGCTCCGGCTCAATCCGGTCGGCACGCTGTTCCGCGACTACGTCGAGCGTGCGCTGGGCGAACTCGACGCGGGCCGGCGGGCTGTTGCGGCAGCGACCGAGCAGGGTACGGGCGTCGTGCGGCTTGGCGCGGAGAACTTCCTCGCGCTGACCGCACCGCTTGCCGCGTTCAAACGTGATCATCCGGCGATCGAGTTGGAGCTGCGGCAGCTGCCCGCCGAGGACATGCCGCGGCGGCTGCGTGCCCAGGAGGTGGACTTCTGCGTTGCGTCCCAGCCGGTCGCCACCGCCGGCCTTGAGCGCGTCGCGCTGCTTGATGAGCCGGTGTGGGTGGTGACGCCGTTGGAGCACAGACTTGCGGGGCGTACGTCCGTACGCGTCGAGGAACTTGCCGACGAACCGTTCGTCACGGGAACGAGGAGCCACTGGCAGCGCAACTTGCTTGATCGGCTGTTCGCTGAGTTGGGGCTCACGCCGCGGGTGGTCTGCGAGAGTGACGAGGCCGCGGCGATCCAGGAGCTCATCCGGGCCGGGTTGGGGATCGGTTTCAATCCCGACCTGGCCCGGCGCTCGATCCCCGACTATCCGGTTGCGTGGCTACAGGTGGATCACCCGGCGTGCCGACGTACGCTCAGCCTGCTCTGGCACGCCGGCCAGCCACTCACCGCCGCCGCCCAGCAGGTCCACCACGCGATCACCACCTGGCCGTGGGCCAACAAGAGCTGACCAGGGCCTATCCAGAGCCGGCCAGCGGCTGGTCGGCGGCTGGCACCGGCTGGCAGCGGCTGGCAGCGGCTGGCAGCGGCTGGTCAGAGTGAGCCGGACAGCCAGCGCCACGCCACCTCGAACTTGTTCTCCAGCCGGATCCGCACCGCGTCCGCCACCACCTGCTCCAGCCCACGCCCCACCACCGGCACCGAAGTCGCCGTCACCTGCAAGTCGAACTCCTGCGTGGTCCCGCGGCCCTCAGGCACGATCCGGGTCGTCCCGGTCACCTTCACCGGTACGCCGGTCACCTCGGCGTCCACATCCGCCTGCCGCGCGCCGTTGACCTCCGCGCGATGCCACACCTTGTTCTGCGCCAGCTCCAGCGTCGGCCCGACAAACCGCCGCGCCACCACCGGCACCTCCGCGGGCCGGGTCTGCCAATGGAAGTGCACGGCGAGATCGTCCCCGGCGTCCCCCACCTCGATGTCGTACGACTCCGCGCGCAACCGTTCGAACACCTGCTCCTGGAACGTGATGTCGGTGATCATCGCGAACACCTCCTCCGGCGAGGCGTCGTACGACGTGGCGAGAGACAAATCCATACACCCATCCTGCCCTGATCCCTCCCCACCGGTCACCACCACCGGTCGTCACCACCGCCGCGACCGGCCCCCGCGACCACGCTGAACAAAGCCGCCGAAAAATGCGGTAATCTCTCCGCGCTTTAGGGATCGCAGCACATATTGATGCGATAACTGACAGCTCAGTAACACATTTACTGAATGCCGTTCATCAATGCATCGGAGGTATTTCTTTTGTTGCGTAAAATCATCGTGACCGCCCTCGCGGTCATCGCGATCGCCGTCACTTCGGCCGCACCGGCCGCAGCGGTCGAACGCAAAGATTTTGAAATCAAGGACCCAGCGGGCACCGGGTCCGATGCCCACGGCAGGCTCAATACCTACGGCACGTATTTCATTGTCAAGGGGCGTATCCTCGCCTTCCAATCCAAGGTGACAGCCTATGCCTGCATCAGCGCGAGCATCAGCGGCTGCAACCTGGTGGGAAACCAGAAGACCCTCGGAACGGCCGACGGCCGCGTCAACGAGGACGAAGCCGACATCAACAAGCGCTACAACAGGGCCTCCGGACAGGCCATCTGGGTACGCGCTTGTTTTCTGCACCCCAATGGTGTCACCAACTGCACCAGCTGGACCGCCGGGCACACCGCCAACACCTCGATCCGGTCCTGAGCCACCACCGCAGCGCCATTCCCAAAGACCTCGGAGGTAAATCTTTTGTTGCGTAGAATCATCGTGACCGCCCTCGCGGTCCTCACGGTTGCCGCCATTTCGGCCACCCCGGCCTCGGCGGCACGGGTGCTCAAAGACTTCGACATCTACAACCCGTCGGGCCGAGGCGGCGACTGGCGGGGCCGGATGATCATCGACAGCACAGCAGTCAGGTTCACGGGGAACGTCCACCCCAGCCTCACCAAAGCGACTGCCTATGGCTGCATCTCGGCGAGCGTCAGCGGCTGCAACCTCGTGGGCGCCGCGAAGACCCTCGGAGTGGTCGACGGGCGCACCGAAAGCCAGCTCCTCGAGATCGACAAGACCTTCAGCAAGACCAGCGGGCAGAGCGCTTGGGTACGCACTTGCTTTCTGCACCGCAATGGCGTCACCAACTGCACCAGCTGGACCGCCGGGCACGCGCCGACGTTTCCTTAGGCGGCTTGAAGTAGCCGACTGACTGATCGGCCTGGACCGGCTCGACGCGCGCTGAGCCGGTCCAGGCTTCCGGCGCGGCGGTTCAGGGGCGCATCGCCGAGCGTCACGACCACGGAGTGGCAGGGGCGTGACACGGTGGGCTACTTCCGTTAACCTTTTCGTGATGTTCACAATTGCGTAGCTGACTGAGAACGGGGCTTGGGAAGCGCATGCACATCGAGTCTTTCGCACCGGGCGGTGCGTGACACAGACATGTCCACCAACACCGCCGCAGTGACCCAGGGAGCGGCCGGCAGTCCGGCCGATTCGCTCGACGACGAGGACGAACTGATCCGGCGCGCGCAAACCGGCGACGCCGCGGCCTTCGGCCGGCTCTACGACCGGCACGTCCATTCCATCTACCGGTACACCTACAGCAAGACCACGTCCCGCAGCCTGGCCGAGGACCTGACCAGCGAAACGTTCCTGCGCGCGTTCCGGGCGATCGCCCGGCCGCGAGCGAAACTGAACTTCGCGGCCTGGCTGGTCACCATCGCGCGGAACGTCGTCATCGATCACCACCGCTCCGGCTGGAACCGGCTGGCGATCGTCACCGACGAGGTCGATCCACGCGCCGACGAAGCGATCGGGCCGGAGCAGGCGGCGCTCGCCTCGGTCGGCACCGCCGCGTTGCGAGCCGCGGTCGCCCGGCTTCCGGACGACCAGCGCGAATGCCTCGCGCTGCGGTTCTTCGCCGGCCTGTCGATCAACGAAACCGCCGCCGCGATGGCGCGAACGGACGGCGCGATCAAACAACTGCAGTTCCGCGCGATGAACAGATTGCGGCGGATCGTCACCGCCGGCTGAGAAGCCGCTGAGTCCGTTGATGTCTTCTTCATGAAAGGGTGCGAAACACGTGACCCGAGTGCTTGCGCGGCCTCCTACCTTCCGGTAGGAAAGAGCGCGTGCCATCCGGCTCACGGCCGTGCATGGGCAGGAAACCGGTGCGGCCGGTCAACTCATATCTCACGGGGAGATATCGCATGAGCAATCCGTACGAAGAGAACCAGAACGACGGCAGCTACGGGTCGGGTGACCAGGGCAACGACTTCGGCCGGGATTCCAGCGGAGGGGAATCCGGCGGCAATTCGTACGGCCAGGGAAACGACTCCGGGAATGACTCCGGAAATGACCGCGGCAACGACTCTGGGAATGACTCGGGTTACGGCGGGCGCGAGGAGTCGCAGAACGACGGCGGCTTCGGCCAGTCGAACGACGACGACAACCGCGGCGGGTACCAGCAGTCCAGCGACGACAACGATCGCGGCGGCTACCAGCAGTCCGACGACAGCGGCGATCGCGGCGGGTACGGCCAATCGGAAGACGGTGGCGAGCGCGGCGGGTACCAGCAGTCGGACGAGCGTGACAACAGCAGCAGCTACGGCAACAGCAACACCGACGACAACAACTACGGAAACTGAGCGGAGATCCGGACATGGGTGTTTTCGACAACATCAAGAATGCTGCTGAAGAGCTGAAGGACAAGGCGGCCGACCTGGTCGACGGTCACAGCGACAAGATCGGCGAGGGCCTGGACAAGGCCGGCGAGTTCGCCGACGAGAAGACCGGCGGCCAGTACGGCGACAAGATCGACCAGGGCGTCGACGCCGCCAAGGACCAGATCGGCAAACTGGACAGCCAGAACGACGGCCAGGCCTGATCACCGGCAATTCGCCGAGGCAATTCCTGAGGCGGTCGTGGATCTTTTCCACGGCCGCCTCGGCCATTCCCGGCTGCCGCTGGACGCCATCCCCGTTCCACCTCCGACCCGACGACATCAGGTAGACCTCGGTCATGCCCCGGGCACCAGATGTCCGCGATCCCCACCGGGCGTACAAGCTCCGCCCCGCCCCCACACGGGTGGATATCCACTGCTGTTGTGGGTTCTCCACCGGTACACGAGTGGAGAACCCACCACGCGAGCAGATATCCCCGCGCACCACTTACCCCCGCGCAGCCCCATGCCGCGCAGCGCACACCTAGCGACGTCCCTCGGCTCACTCATCCGCCCTACCGCGCTGCGGAGGGTCCGTTCGGTCCGGACGCGTACATCGGGGGGCGGGTGGGGGTTGGGGCGGGTGAGCTTCTGGGGTTTGGGTCAGCTGGTGAGGTGGGCTGTGTCGAGGGCGGATTGGAGGGAGCGGCGGTAGCCGTCTGAGGTGAAGGTGGCGCCGGAGACTGTGTCGATGTGGGCGGTTTGGGCTGCCAGTGCTTCGTGCGTGAGTTGGGGCAGCGCGAACGTGCTGATCTCCTGGTCGCGGCGGCCGCCGTTCGGATAGACCAGTGGAGTGACGGCGATCAGGCGGTTGGCGCGGACGGTGATGCGTACCTGGACCGGGCCGTAGCGCGTGCCGGCGGAGGCTCCATTGACCACCATCTCGCCGGTTGAGTTGCTGACGACGCCTGCGGATGCGGCCGGAGTGGACTGACCTTCGGTGCGGTTCGTGCTGGTTGGGTAGAGGAACAGCAGTAGCAGGAGCACGCCGGTGCCGCCGCCGACGGCCAGGTTGCGGCGTAGGCGTTCCGAGTGGCTGGTCATCGCGCACCGTGTGCCGCGTCGAGAGCTGACTGGAGTGATTGCCGGTAGCCCTGCGAGGTGAAGGTCGCGCCGGAAACCGTGTCCAGGTGGGCGTTTCCGGCCTTCATGGCTTCCTGTTCGAGCTGTGGGACCGCGTAGCTATTGATGCGGTCGGTCTGGCCGTCGCCGCTTGGGTGCTGGAGCGTACGTACCTGGGTGAGGCGGCTGCCCAACACGGTGACTTGTACTTGCACTGGTCCGTACTGGGTATCGACGACTCCACCGGTAGCAGTGACCGACTTCGGCGCCGCTGTTGTCGGAGCGGGCGTTGACTGCGCAGTCGGAGCTGGTGAACGGCGCGACGGCCGGGGCGCCGGACGACTGCGGTGATGCGTGACGCGCGGTGCCGTGGTGCGTGGTGTCGTGGCAACAACTGCTGCGCCGGTCTGTGGGTGCACGCTGGTTCGCAGCGCAACCGCTACAACCGCCACACTGGTGAGTGACATCAGCACTCTTGTCCCGCGCCTCACGCAACTTCTCCTCTCACCACGAGAACCGCTCCTGGTGCAACTGCCTCGCAGGCAGTCCGGCCGTCAGCACTGCGGCACACAACGCATCCATCCACCGATCCGGCCCGCACACGTACACGTCGTACTGCTCCAGCTCCGGCACCGCCCGCCGCACAGCGTCCTCGTCCGACCACCCCTCCGCCCCAACCGGCAGCCACGACTTACGCCCCTGAATCCGCGGCCCAAGCAAATAGTGCACAGTGATCCCGCGTACGCGCGCCAGATGCTCCAGCTCCTCCCGGAACACCAGATCACTCGCGTCATGCGCCCGGTACACCAGTACCGCCTCACCCGGCCCGTAGGACAGCTCCTCCAACAGCGCCCGCAGCGGCGTGATCCCAATGCCACACGCGAACATCGCCACGCGGTCAGTCACCCGCCGCTCCGCAGTCAGCCGCCCGTACGGTCCCTCGACCGCTACCCGCGTCCCCGGCCGTACCCGCGCCAGCCGGCTACCCCCATCCCCCGCGGTCTTCGCAGTCACCCGCAGCCGATCCGGTGCGGGCGACGCCGACAGCGAGTACGGGTTGCCACGTGACCACCCAGGTCCGTCCAGGAACCGGAACACGAAGTACTGCCCCGCCTGCACCGGCATCCGATGCAAACCACGTCCACCAAGCAGAACCGTCACCACACCAGGCGCTTCAGGGATCACCTCGCGCACAGTGAGCCCGTGCCGGAGCGTACGCCACAACGGCAGCACGACCCGGTACACCACGATCGCACCGAGCGCTACGCCGTACACCGACCACCAGTACGTACGCGCCAACGCTGACGTAGTGAAGTCCGCACCGGTCCAGATCTCATGCGGTATCGACAGGCCCACGCCGAGGTACGTGTACAAGTGCAGCAGATGCCATGACTCGTACCGCAATGCCCTCCGCGCCGCACGCACCGACGTCACCACAACCAGGGTGAGCGCGAGAGTCGCAGCGGTCGCCAGCAACATGCCGCCGTACGTAGTGACCACCGACCACGTCTCATGCACCAGGTCGTTGTGGTCGCGCAGCGTGTACCCGATCAGGATCAGTCCGATGTGCAGCAGCAACAGGTTGAACGACCAGAACCCGACGAGCCGGTGCCGTCGCGCCAGCTCGTCCTGTCCGTAGCTGCGCTCGATCATCGGCACCCGTGCCATCAGGAACACCTGGACCAGCAGCAGGTCAGCCGCCACCAGCCCGGAGAGCCGCCCGAGTGAGGTAAGCAGGTCAGCCGGTCCGCTCAACAGGTTCTGGAAACCACGTCCCGACACCCAGAGCGCGACCACCACGAGTACCGTCACCCAGCACAGGACCCCGATGGCGTCCCGCCACCAGGTGGGCGTATGGCGCGGTCTGCGCCGGGCGTGGGTGATCCGGGGCCGGTTCATCACCTCTGCTGGCCCGCGGTACGTCATGCTCCGACGATGCCCGCTGATTCTTAGTCCTTCCTTGGACCTGCCTCCGCAAGCGCAGGCAGTACCAGCTCGAACGTCGCTCCGACCTCGCTGGGCGCCAGCCGGAGCTGTCCGCCGAGGCGGTTCGCTACGTCGTGCGCGAGCGCCAGACCGAGCCCGTAGTGCGCCCGCCCGGCCCGGTGACCGCCAGAGTCGAAACGCCGCAGTACACGCTGCGCGGCCTCCGGTCCGATCCCCGGCCCGGTGTCACTCACCGACAGGATCAGGTCGCCACGATGCCGCCGTACGGCGATCCGCACGGTCCCGTTGCGTGGTGTGTGGTCGATCGCGTTGTCGACCAGGGCGAGCGTCGCGCGCCGAATCGCAGTCGCCGCCCCCAACGCCGGAGCGGACTGCAGCTCACTCTCCCAGCGCAGCCGTACGCCCGCCTCCCCCGCGTGCGCCGCGGCACTGTCTGCGACGTCTGCCGCGATACCGACCAGGTCAACCGGTCGGCCGTCCTCCATCCCGCGTGGATCGGCCGCGGCGAGCAGGTCGTCCACCACTTCCGCCAACCGCCTCGTATCGCGCAGTACGCCGTCAGCATCGTCCAGTACGTCCTCATCCACGTCCGTGCGCCGCAGTGACCGTTCAAGCAGCTGCGCCCGCGTACTCAACAGCGTCAACGGCGTACGCAGCTCATGCCCCGCATCGGCAACGAACGCGCGCTGCAAGGTCAAAGCCTGTGCCAACGGCCGGACCGCCCGCCGTCCAATCAGCACGCCCAACAGAACTGCGAGTAGTAGAGCGACACCAGCAGCGAACCCCATCGCCTGGAACAGCCGCGCCTGCTCCTGGCGTGTCGTAGCCAGATCGAGTACCGCCTGTACCGGATGCCCTTTCGACAGCCCAGTAGCGATCCGGTATCCGCCGTCATCCTCCTGGACAGTACTGAGGTGTACCTGTTCCGATGCCTCCGTACGTAGCGTCGCCAAGTCCGGAAGCAGGCTCGTCGGCAGACCAGGAGAGGTTGTCGTACTAGCTGAGTTCGTCATCACCAGCCACGCGCCGGCAGGCGGATCACCGACATCGTCCGCGGTACTGATCGCGGAGCGGAGTAGATCGTCCGCAGCGTTCGTCTGCCCGCGTACGACCACTACAGTCACCAGTGCGATCAACAGCAGCATCGCTAGCGCAACCAGAGCAGCAGCCTGTACGGCAACGCCCCGCGCCGCGCGACGGACCAGTACCTCGTCCCCGATCAACCGTGTACTCACGGCGCACCCAACCGGTACCCGAGCCCACGTACGGTGCTGATCACGCCCCGGCCCAGCTTGCGCCGGCAGTAGTGCACGTACGTGTCGACAACTGTCTCCGACTCCGCCTCGTCGAACACCCGGTCCAGCAGGTCCGACCGGCTGAACACTGTGCCGGGCCGCGCCGCCAGCAGGCCCAGCAACGCCGCCTCTCGTTCGGACAACTCCACCGACGCACCGTCGTCACGGCGTACGGTCCGGTGATCCAGATCGAGTACGCCACCCGGCACCGCGAGCTGCACCGCATGATCGAGGTGCCGCCGCAGCAACGCGCGTACGCGAGCCATCAGCTCCGTCAGCTCGAACGGCTTGGTCAGATAGTCCTCCGCGCCCGCGTCCAGCCCTTCAACCCGGTCCGCCGTACTGTTCCGCGCCGACAGCACCAGGATCGGCGTACCCACGCCGCGACTGCGCAACCGGGCGATCAGGTCCAGTCCTTCGACAGCAGGCAGGCCACGGTCGACAATCATCGCGTCCGCCGGACGCGTCAGCGCCAGGTGCAGCCCGGTGTGACCGTCACCGGCTCGCGTGACGGCGTACCCCTCGCCGGTGAGCGCCCGGTCCAGCAGCCGGGCCAGGTCCGCGTCGTCCTCGACCAGGAGGATGCGCGCGCTCATGCCACCCCCCAGCCGACGGTGGAGAACAAGTTGCCGTCCGCAAGCACCCCCAGGCCTTCGTAACCCGGCAACACGGTCAGTACCTCCGGCCAGCCGTCCCCGGCCACGAACGCCGCGGTGGCCAGCACATCCGCGTACTCGACCGACGGCCCGCTCACCGACACCGACAGCCAGCGGGTGGCCACCTCGGTGCCGGTGCGCGGGTCGTACAGGTGCGCGCCGCGGGCCGACGTGCCGCTCGTCGCCACCGCGCCTCCGTTCCGCGCCAGACTCGCCACGACCCGGGTGGGGTCGTGCGGGTCCTGGATCCCGATCGTGAAGTCCTCGTCGCCGGCGCAGAGCACAAGGACGTCACCACCGGCGTTCAGGCACCAGTCGACGCCGGCCACCGCTCGCAGCCGCTCCCCTGCCCGCTCAACCGCCCAGCCCTTCACCAGCCCGGAGGGATCCCAGCACCCACCGGGTACGTCCGCGTCGAACAGTCCACCGGTCAGTGCGCGCGCCGCGACACACCGCTCAGCCACGTCCCGTACCAGGGGCTCCACGTCGTCCCAGCCGACCTCACCGCGGGCCAGCCGGCTCACCGAGCTGTCCGGCTTGTACGGCGAGAAGATCCGGTCCACCTCGACCAGCTCGGCGTACATGTCCCGGACCGCTTCCTCGACTGCCGCGGAAGCCGCCTGCTCGCCCCGGGCCAGCACACTGATGGGCATCCCCATCACCTGCTCGGCCCAGCTTCGCCTCATGCAGTCGACGCTAGGGACCGTTCACTGAGAGCGAGCTGAGCCGTGTACGCGGCAACGTGCTGCGTGATCACACGGTCCCAGGTCATCACCGGATCGGTGTTCTGGTTGTGCGCCTGCATCCGGTCCAGGACCGTCGAGTTCGACAGCAGCGCCGCGACCGTACGCGCCATCTCGGTGTCGTCGTGCACCAGGAAGCCCTCGATCCCCGGCCGGATGAACTCGCGGACCCCACCGGACGCCATCGCCACCACCGGCAGGCCGGCGCAGCGTGCTTCCAGTGCCGCCACCCCGAACGACTCGAGCTCGGCCGGCGCCAAGTACACATCGGCCGAGGCGTACAGCTGCTGAATCTCGTACCGGGTCAACCGTCCCGGAAGATCCACCCAGGAGGCCATGCCGCTGCGGCGTACCTCGGTGGCCAGCGCGCGCTCGCGCGGACCTGCGCCAACGATGACCGCGCGCAGATCGACGGCCGACGGCGTCAGCTCGCGGACCTTCTCCAGCGTCCGCAGCAGCGCATCCGGGCGCTTGCGCCGGGCGAGCCGCATCGTGCTCACGATGGTCGGCCGATGATCCGTACGCGCCGTCGCCCGCCACGCGGCCGGGTCAACGCCGTTGTGCAGCACCTTGACCGAACCCTTGGGCAGCGACCGCCGCAACCGGTTCGCGACGGTTTCGCTGACCGCGGTCCATTGCGCGTTCCCGGCGTACCGGTCGATCTGCGCGACCGGCCACGGCATCGTTGATCCAGGCAACGAATGCATGGTGATCAGCGCCGTTTGGGCCATCCGCGCCGCCCGCCAGGCGAGCGGCGACACCAGCGACGAATGCGAGTGCACGACGTCGAAGGTGGCCAGCTCGTACCGCAGCCGCTCGACGGCGACCGGCAGCGGCAGTCCGGTCAAGGAGGGCAGCCGCACCACTGGTACGTCACCCGCGCTCGGCGGACCGTCGGTCAGGGTGAACACGGTGACCTGATGCCCGGCCCGGATCAGCTGAACGGCGAGATCGTGCACCTGCAACTCGATGCCACCGAGGCGTGGGAGGTAGCAGTCACTGACCAGCGCGACCCGCATCAGGCCACCGCCCCAAGGGAGCGCGCACCGCCGCCGGTGCGGTGCTGCAGCCAGGTCCAGATCGCCAGCATGATGCCGCCGACCGGGATCTCCATCAGGAACGTGAACCCGCGGAACAACAGGAGCCCCGCGGCAACCCCGGCCGGGTCGCCGCCGAGAGCGACCAGCGCGGCCGTCGTACCCACCTCGACGACACCGGCACTGCCGGGCGTGATCGGGACCAGAGTGAGCAATCGCTCCACGGCCAGTGCGGTGAACAGGACCGGGAGCCCGAGTGGGACGTGCAGGACGTGGAAGCAGAGCCACAACAGCGCGAGCTGCAGCGCGAGGTACGCGACCATGCCGACGGTCATCGGCCGCCAGCCGGTCCGCATCAGCGTCAGCGTACGGCGCCGGAACCGCGGCAACCGCTCTTTCAGCCGAGATCGGCGGAGCACCTTGTCGAGCCCGGCGCCGATCAGTACGGCCGCCCGTTCGTCCACCAGAATCCAGATTCCGGCGAGTACGGCGATCGGCACCGGCAGGAAGAGCAGGCTCCCCTTACCGAACGCCGAGGCGCTGTGCAGGATCGGCACGAGCAGCAGCGCCAGCGCGATCACGCCCAGCTTGGAGACCACGTTCAGCAGGGTGGTCACGGCGAGGAACCCGCCGAACGCGCCCTTGCTGAAGCCCCAGCGGCGGACCATCCGGAAGTTCAGCGCGGTACCGGCGGCGCCACCGAGTGGGAGAACGTTTGCCACGGCGCTGCCGGTCAGGCTCAGGGTCAGCCCGCGCCGCTTGGACAGGCCCGGGAGCGACGCCGCGAGCACGAACGAGTGTGCCCAGAGGCCCGCGATCCAGACGACCGACAGCATCGCCAGGGCCGGGATCGACACCTGTCCGAGGACCGATCCGACCTCCCGCCAGGTCGACCCCACCGCGCGTGGCAGGAACACCACGAGGGCGACCGTGACCAGCCCACTGAGGACGGGGGTCACCAACCGCCGTCGCCAACCCCGTCGCTGCTCGATCTCGTTCATCGATACCAGCCTGTCGCCCGGATGCTGAGAGGGTCCTGAGAGGAACCGCAGGCAGTCCTATGAGCTCTCTCGAGCCCCTTCGAGCATGGCATGCTCGGGCCATGACGGAGCGATTCACCTTGATTGCGTTTCACGCGCATCCAGATGACGAAGCGCTGCTGATGGGCGGCACGCTGGCCCGGCTGGCGGCCGAAGGGCATCGGGTCGTGCTCGCCGTCGCGACCGACGGTGAGGCCGGCGCTGCGGCCGCTTCGTACCGGGAATCCGGACAGCTGGCCGCGCATCGGCGGACCGAGCTGGACCGGTCGGCCGCGGCGCTCGGCTGTGCGCGGGTGGTTCGTTTCGGTTTCAAGGACTCCGGTTCGGTGCAGCCGGCCGCTGAGGGTGGGTTCAGTACGCTCCCGGTCGCCGAAGCCGCCGCTCCGCTGATCGAGCTGCTGCGCGCGGAGAAAGCTGACGCGTTGACGATCTACGATCCGGCCGGCGGGTACGGGCACCCGGATCACCGGCAGGTGTACACGGCCGGGAAGTACGCCGCCGAACAGGCCGGGACGCGGTTGGTGCTGGAGGCAACGATCGACCGGCGGCTGATCCGGCGACTGATTCGCATTGTCGAGGCGATCCCGGGCATCCTGCCGGCGGTCAAGGCCTCGGCGTACGACAATGCGTACTCCCCCGCGGAGGCGATCACGCACCGGGTCGACGTGCGCGCGTACACGGATCAGAAACGCCAGTCGTTCGCCGCGCATGCCAGTCAGGCGAGCTCGGACGACGACGCTCGTACGCTCGGGTTGCTGCTCAAACTACCGCCGTGGCTCTTCCGGCGGATGCTCGGACGCGAGTGGTACGTGGAGCACGGCCGTACGCCCGGGCGGCCGCTCGATGACGTGTTCGCCAGCCTGCGCTGAACGCGGTTTCGCGATGCTGAATAGTTATCGACTCTCACCTGTTGACCGCTGAACTTTCCGGCCCGGCCCGGAATCCAACGCGGTACTACGGGGGCGACGAAGCCTCCGCATCAGGGGAGGACGATCCAGATGTTTCGGAAGACGGCAAGTCTGGCTTCGGCAGGGGTACTCGCACTGGCACTCGGGGCGGCGGCCGGCCAGTCCGCACAGGCATCCACAACTACTCAATCGGCCACGACCGCGGCCTGCTCATTGCGGCTCGGTTCGGTGACCGCTCAGGGCGCGGCCACTAGCCGTACCATCAACGCGACTTCACCGATCACGGTCGGCGGGGTTCGCGGTACCGCTGGGGTGTTCGGGGCCAAGCAGGTGCACCACAGCAGCACGTTCGTGGGTACGCCACTTGGGGCGGGGGAAGCGCGGTCGGGGCTGACCGTGATCGGCGGGGCGTTGTACTCGAGCTCGTACGTGGTCGACCGGCAAAGCCAGCTCGATCCGCACTATCCGCACAACAACCTGCGGATCGGCGGCGGGTGGGGCAACTACCGGTGGATCGAGCAGTCGATCCTGCGCCCTGCCAACGCCGGTGAGTCGGCTCGGACGCTGCTGTACGGGCAGCGGACCGACGGTACGACTCTGCGCTGGATCGCCGAAGGTACTGGCTGGCGATCCACCGGTGGGGTCGGTGGGCTGACCACGGTGAAGGGGATCGCGCTGATCAGCCGGACGGCTACGGCGGAGACGTTCCTCGCCAACACCCGGTCGGGCAGTCTGGTGACGGTGACGTGGCCGACCAAGTACAACGCTGTGCCGAGCAGCCGGGTGGTCCGTGGGTCGACCTGGCAGGGCTTCGAGCAGTTGATCGCCACCAAGTGCGGTGCGAACGGTACGCTCCTGCTCGGCATCGACCGGGAGACGCAGTCCGGCTACTTGTACGCCGTGGGGCACGCGAACGGTACGAGCACGACGATCAAGAGCCTCGGCAAGGTCCCGCTGAAGTTCTCCGACCCGCAAGTCGGATCGTAGCCATGTCGTTCTGTGAGCCAAGGAGTTGGTCTTGTGAGTT